>NZ_LZJG01000208.1:0-3856 GCF_001667785.1 Mycobacterium sp. E3247
AGGGGCGTAGCTCAACTGGCAGAGCAGCGGTCTCCAAAACCGCAGGTTGCAGGTTCAAGTCCTGTCGCCCCTGCTGAACACGAAGCCGTGCCATGGTGGACACTGGAAGAATGGCCCACCACGACTGGGGCGGCCCGCGGGACACTAGCAAAACTAAGGAGCATGCGGTGAGCGACGAAGGCGATGCTGCCAACGACGCCACGAGCGAGGTCGCTGACAGGGAGGACGACCGCGCGAGTGGCGGCCGGACCGCTGTGGTGACGCGGCCGCAGCGCCCCACCGGCAAACGATCCCGCCAGCGAGCGGCCGAGACCGGCGAGGACGCCGACGTAGAGTCGGCGGACGAGGTCGAGGCCGCCAAGGAGGACAAGGGCGCCAAGGCCAAGAAGGCCAAAAAGCCGAAGAAGCCCGGGGACCGGTCGGCCAACCCGTTCGTCTTCGTCTACAACTACCTCAAGCAGGTGGTTGCGGAGATGCGGAAGGTTATCTGGCCCAACCGCAAGCAGATGCTCACCTACACATCGGTGGTGCTGGCGTTCCTGGCCTTCATGGTGGCGCTGGTCGGCCTCGCGGATTTCGGCCTCACCAAGCTGGTGCTGCTGGTGTTCGGCTGAGCGAGAGATAGAGAGGACTGAAAACCGTGACTACCTTCGACGGTGACACGTCCGCGGGTGAAGCGGTCGACGTAGAAGAGCGCGCCGAGGCTGCTGAAGCCCCGGAAACCTCAGCGGCCGAGGCTCCCGAGGAGTCGGCCGAGGAGGTCGACCCGGCGGCCGCGCTCAAGGCGGAGCTTCGCAGCAAGCCCGGCGACTGGTACGTCATCCACTCCTATGCGGGCTACGAGAACAAGGTCAAAGCCAACCTCGAGACCCGCGTGCAGAACCTGGACGTCGGCGACTACATCTTCCAGGTCGAGGTGCCCACCGAAGAGGTCACCGAGATCAAGAACGGCCAGCGCAAGCAGGTCAATCGCAAGGTGCTGCCCGGCTACATCCTGGTGCGCATGGATCTGACCGACGACTCGTGGGCCGCGGTGCGCAACACGCCGGGCGTGACCGGGTTCGTCGGCGCGACGTCGCGACCGTCGGCGCTGATGCTCGACGACGTGGTCAAGTTCCTGCTTCCGCGGGGGGCCGCGAAGAAGGCCGCCAAGGGCGCGGCCAGCACCGCGGCCGCCGCCGAGGTGGGTGGCCTGGAGCGGCCGGCCGTCGAGGTGGACTACGAGGTCGGCGAATCGGTGACCGTCATGGACGGACCGTTCGCCACGTTGCCGGCGACCATCAGCGAGGTCAACGGTGAACAGCAGAAGCTCAAGGTGCTGGTGTCGATCTTCGGCCGCGAGACGCCGGTGGAGTTGACGTTCAGCCAAGTTTCGAAGATTTAGCTCGGGCGTCCCGCCCAGTTCAGGAAGGAACACCAACATCTCATGGCCCCGAAGAAGAAAGTCGCTGGGCTGATCAAGCTGCAGATCGTGGCGGGGCAGGCCAACCCTGCGCCGCCGGTCGGACCCGCGCTCGGCCAGCACGGCGTCAACATCATGGAGTTCTGCAAGGCCTACAACGCGGCCACGGAAAGCCAGCGCGGCCAGGTCATCCCGGTGGAGATCACCGTCTACGAGGACCGCAGCTTCACCTTCGCCCTCAAGACGCCGCCCGCCGCCAAGCTGCTACTCAAGGCCGCCGGCGTGGGCAAGGGTTCGGCCGAGCCGCACAAGACCAAGGTCGCCAAGGTGACCTGGGACCAGGTTCGTGAAATCGCCGAGACCAAGAAGACCGATCTCAACGCCAACGACATCGACGCGGCGGCCAAGATCATCGCCGGCACCGCCCGGTCGATGGGGATCACCGTCGAATAGCCGAGCACAGTTCGACCCCGTGGGAGGGCCAGCTTCGGCCCGCTGCTTAACCACGACCCAACACCAGATTGGATGAATCAATGAGCAAGAACAGCAAGGCATATCGCGCCGCCGCCGAGAAGGTGGACCGCAACAGTCTCTACAGCCCGCTGGAGGCGGCCAAGCTCGCCAAGGAGACCGCGTCGGCCAAGCAGGACGCGACGGTCGAGGTGGCGATCCGGCTCGGTGTCGACCCGCGCAAGGCGGACCAGATGGTCCGCGGCACGGTCAACCTGCCGCACGGCACCGGCAAGACCGCCCGCGTCGCGGTGTTCGCCGTCGGCGACAAGGCCGAGCAGGCGCAGGCCGCCGGCGCGGACATCGTCGGCAGCGACGACCTGATCGAGAAGATCCAGGGCGGCTTCCTGGACTTCGACGCCGCGATCGCCACGCCCGATCAGATGGCGAAGGTGGGCCGCATCGCCCGCGTGCTCGGTCCGCGCGGCCTGATGCCCAACCCCAAGACGGGCACCGTCACCCCGGACGTCGCCAAGGCCGTGGCCGACATCAAGGGCGGCAAGATCAACTTCCGCATCGACAAGCAGGCCAACCTGCACTTCGTCATCGGCAAGGCGTCCTTCGACGAGAAGGCCCTCGCGGAGAACTACGGCGCGGCTCTCGACGAGGTGCTGCGGCTCAAGCCGTCCGCCTCGAAGGGTCGCTACCTGAAGAAGATCACCGTGTCGACGACCACGGGCCCGGGCATCCCGGTGGACCCGGCCATCACCCGCAACTTCGCGGAGGCGTAGGCCTCGGCACGCCGAACGTCGACTTGTCGGGCGTTTTCGGCAGTAATCGCCCCGACAAGTCGACGTTCGGCGGCAAAGTAGGGTGGTCACCCGCCGCACTCGGCGATGCGGCGCCGCAGGAACTGCCGACCGGGCTCGGAACCGTTGGCGTCCAGGGCTTCTCGATACCAGGTGAGGGCTTCGGCCGGCCTGCCGGCACGCCGGAGCAGGTCGGCGCGCACCGTCGCGACCAGATTCGAACGGCCCAGCCGGGGGTCGTGCGCCACCTCGTCCAACGCGGCGAGGCCGGCGTCGGGGCCGTCGCGGAAGCCCACCGCCAGCGCGCGGTTGGCCCGCACGACCGGTGAGTCGGTCAGAAGCAGCAGCCGGTCGTAGGCCGCGCAGATGGTGACCCAGTCGGTCTGGTCCCACGACGGCGCCGTCGCGTGCAGCGCGGCGATCACCGCCTGCGGCAGGTAGGGGCCGGTCGAGTCCTCCGCCCGGCGCAGCCGGTCCAGCCCCCGGGCGATGCGGCCGCGGTCCCACCGGCGGCGGTCCTGCTCCTCGAGTGGCACCAGCATCCCGGCGTCGTCGACCCGGGTCCCTCGTCGCGAATCGTGCAGCAGCATCAGGGCGGCCAGCGCGTGGGCCTCGGGCTCGTCCGGCATCAGCGCGCACAACTCACCGGCCAGCCGAATCCCTTCGTCGCACAGTTCGTCGCGGATCGCCGACGGGCCGGCGGTGGACCAGTACCCCTCGGTGAACACCGAGTAGACGCAGGCCAGCACGTGCGGGGTGCGTTCGGGCAGCAGCTCGGCGGGCGGCACCCGCAGCGGGATGTTGGCGTGCCGAATCTTGTTCTTGGCGCGCGTGATTCGCTGGCCGATCGCGGTGTCGGTCTGGAGCAGCGCGCGGGCGATCTCGGCGACCGTCAGCCCCGACACCAGCCGCAGGGTGAGCGCCAGTTGCGATTGACGGTCCAGGGCGGGATGCGCGCAGGTGAACATCATCCGCAGCTCGTCGTCGCGAACGGGAGACGGGTCGGTGTGATCGGTGCGCGCCCGGATTTCGTCGATCATGGCCGCCAATTCCTTTCCTGGACGGACGGATTCGCGGCGCAGACGATCACGCACGCGATTGCGTGCGACCGTCACCAGCCAGCCGCCCGGATTGCCCGGGACACCGTCGCGGCCCCAGCTGCGAAGCGCCTCGGCGCAGGCCTCCTGGACGGCGT
>NZ_LZJG01000209.1:0-13885 GCF_001667785.1 Mycobacterium sp. E3247
CGACGATGACCGCGTCGTGGAAGTCGCGGTGCCACAACGACGGTCCGAGCTTGACGCGGTCGAACTCGCGCCGGAACCTGCGGCGGTATTCCTTGTCCGCCAGTAACCCGTTGCGCTCCAACTGATCCCGTAGGTGCAGGGCGGCCGTTCCGGCGCCGAACTCCTCGAACACCGGGAGGTCGATCCCATCGGAGTACAACTCGAAGGGCACCGGCAGATGCTGGAACCGCACGCTGGCGCCCAGCAGCTTGTTCAGCAGCCGCGTCCCCGGGCCGAACACGTACACCGACAACGGCATCGACTTGGCGTCGGCCGATACCAGCATGCTCATCCGAACACCCTTGCCGCGGTTGAGGATCCGGCTGCTGGCCAGGAAGAACAGCATCCCGGTCGACGGCTTCGCCACGTTGGGGGCGCTCTGCAGCAGCCGCCCGCGCTTGCGCAGCACCTTGATCAGCCTGCGCCGCTCGCGCCAGGTCGCGAAGGTGGACGGCAGCGCCCGCGACCGGAAGCGCTCACCGTCGAGCTTGTCGATGGCGGCGTCCATGCCCGACATGCCGAGCATCCCGGCTTCCAGGGCGTCGTCGAGCAGGTCCGCCATCTTCTCCAGTTCGGCGTCGGTGGGCGCGACGGCGGCGTCGGTGGACCGGTCGAGCCCCAGCACGGCGGCCCGCAGGTCCGAATGACCGAGCAGCGAGCCGATGTTCGGCCCGAGCGGCAGGGCGTCGATCGCCTTGATGTATTCCGCCGGGCCCGACCACGTCTTGTCTTGCAGGGCGCCGTAGACGTATTCGCGCGGTACGGCCTCGACCCGGCTGAAGAGGTCGGCGGCGTCCTCGGCGTTGGCGTAGACCGTGGACAACGAGCAGTTGCCCAGCAGCACCGTGGTCACGCCGTGGCGCACGGACTCCCGCAGGCCCGGGTCCAGCAGCACCTCGGCGTCGTAGTGGGTGTGCACGTCGATGAAGCCGGGCAGGATCCACTTGCCGGCCGCGTCGATCACGTCGGGGCAGCCCGCCTCGTCCAGCGGCCCGTCCGACACCGTGGCCACCACGCCGTCGCGGATGCCCAGCGTGCGGGTCTGCGGTGCTCCGCCGGTGCCGTCGAACCACAGCCCGTCGCGGATGATCACGTCGTACGCCACTCTTGCCTCCAGGTCCTCGCGGTGACACGGACCGTAACATAGATAGCAAGCACTCGCAATCTTTTCTGCCCGGTGTGTCCGCCCGTCGGGCGAGTGCCGGCCTACGCCGGCGAGTGAAACGCCTTGCCGCGCAATATCACCAGGTCCGGACGGCCTAGCACGTCCGGGCCCGACCGCGGGTCCCGCACGTAACACAGCAGGTCGGCGGACGCGCCGTGATCCAGGCCGGGTCGGCCCAGCCAGCGGCGGGCGTCCCAGCACGCCGCGCCCAATGCCTCGGCCGGGCTCATCCCGATGCCCTTGAGCGCCTCGACCTCATCGGCGATACGCCCGGGCGCGACCATGGTGCCGGCGTCACTGCCGGCGTAGATCGGCACGCCCGCCTCGCGGGCGGCGGCGATCCGCGACAGGCCGCGGGCGTGCAGGTCGCGCATGTGGGCGGCGTAGGTCGGATACTTCGCGGCGGCGGCGTCGGCGATGCCGGGGAAGTTCTCCACGATGTTGACCAGCGTGGGGACCAAGACCGTTCCGCGCTCGACCATCAGCGCGATGGTGTCGTCGGTGAGACCGGTGCCGTGTTCGATGCAGTCGATGCCGGCGTTGATCAACCCGGGCAGCGCGTCCTCACTGAAGACGTGCGCGGTGACCCGCGCGCCGTGGGCGTGTGCGGTCTCGATTGCGGCGTTGAGCACGTCGTCGGACCACAGCGGGGCGAGATCGCCGACGCTGCGATCGATCCAGTCACCGACCAGCTTGATCCAGCCGTCCCCGCGGCGCGCCTCCTCCGCGACCGCCTCGGGCAACTGCCACTCGTCTTCGAGCTCACGCGAGAAGCCGGCCGCATAGCGCTTGGGCCTGGCCAGATGTTTTCCGGCGCGGATGATGCGGGGCAGGTCGTCGCGGTCGTCGAGGCTGCGGGTGTCGGTCGGTGAGCCGCAATCACGCAGCAGCAGCGCCCCGACGTCACGCTCGGTCTCGGCCTGCGTGACCGCCTCGTCGAGCGGGATCTCGCCGTGCTCGCCGAGGCCGACGTGGCAGTGCGCGTCGACCAGTCCGGGCAGGATCCAGCCTTGAAACCCAGACGAGCCAAAGACGGTGTCGGCCCCGGTGACGGGCTCGGTGCTGATGCGCCCGTCGACGATCCACAGCTCGGTTGGGCTCTCGTCCGGCAGCCCGACACCTCGCACGTGCATGCGCACGGCGCGGCTAGTTCTTGCCTGGGAACTTGAGCTTGGACAGGTCGAAGTCCGCCAGCCCGGGCGGTAGCTCGTTGAGGCCCTCGGGCATGTGCGACAGGTCGGGGAACCCGGCCGGCATGCCCGGCATCCCGGCGCCGAGGGGGTTGCGAACCTTGGGCGGCGTGGGACCCCGCCCACCCTTCTTGCCCTTCTTGCCCTTGGCGCCCTTGGCCTTTCGGGTGGCGGACTTGCGGCCCATGCCCGGGATGCCCATGCCGCCGAGCATCGACGACATCATCTTGCGGGCCTCGAAGAAGCGATCCACCAGCTGGTTCACCTCGGACACGGTCACGCCCGAGCCGTTGGCGATGCGCAGCCGGCGCGACGCGTTGATGATCTTCGGGTCGGCCCGCTCTTCGGGCGTCATGCCGCGGATGATGGCCTGCAGGCGGTCGAGTTGCTTGTCGTCAACCTGGGCCAGGGCGTCCTTCATCTGTCCGGCCCCGGGCAGCATGCCCAGCAGGTTGCCGATCGGGCCCATCTTGCGGATGGCGAGCATCTGCTCCAGGAAGTCCTCCAGCGTCAGCTCGCCGGTGCCGATCTTGGCCGCAGCGGCCTCGGCCTGCTCGGCGTCGAAGACCTGCTCGGCCTGCTCGATCAGGCTCAGCACGTCGCCCATGCCCAGGATGCGGCTGGCCATCCGGTCGGGGTGGAAGACGTCGAAGTCCTCGAGCTTCTCGCCGGTGGAGGCGAAAAGGATTGGCACGCCGGTCACCTCGCGCACCGACAACGCGGCGCCACCGCGGGCGTCGCCGTCGAGCTTGGTCAGCACCACCCCGGTGAAGCCGACGCCCTCGCGGAAGGCCTCCGCGGTGGTCACGGCGTCCTGGCCGATCATCGCGTCCAGCACGAACAGGACCTCGTCGGGGTTGACCGCGTCCCGGATGGCCGCGGCCTGCGCCATCAGCTCGTCGTCGATGCCCAGCCGGCCGGCGGTGTCGACGATGACGACGTCGTGGTGCTTGGCCCGGGCCTCCGCGAGCCCCGCCGCCGCGACCGCGACCGGGTCGCCGGGTCCCGATTCGGGCGACTCGCCGGGATGGGGCGCGAAGACCGGGACCCCGGCACGCTCGCCGACGACTTGCAGCTGGTTCACGGCGGCCGGCCGCTGCAGGTCGCACGCCACCAGCAGCGGGGTGTGCCCCTGGCCGCGCAGCCACGCGGCCAGCTTGCCGGCCAGCGAGGTCTTACCGGACCCCTGCAGGCCGGCGAGCATCACCACGGTCGGCGGTGTCTTGGCGAACGCCAGCTGGCGGGTCTCGCCGCCCAGGATGCCGATCAGTTCTTCGTTGACGATCTTGACGACCTGCTGCGCCGGGTTGAGTGCACCCGAGACCTCGGCGCCCTTGGCGCGGTCCTTGATCCGGGTGACGAACGCCCGCACCACGGGCAACGAGACGTCGGCTTCCAGCAGCGCCAGCCGGATCTCGCGGGTGGTGGCGTCGATGTCGGCGTCGGTCAGACGACCCTTGCCGCGTAGCCCCTGAAGTGCACCGGTCAACCGGTCGGACAGCGATTCAAACACCCCGCCAGCCTAGTGGTACTGCAAGCGCGGCGAAGCCGGGCGCGGCAGGTACCACTCATCGGGCCTAGTGGTACTGCAAGCGCGGCGAAGCCGGGCGCGGCAGGTACCACTCATCAGGCCTAGTGGTACTGCAAGCGCGGCGAAGCCGGGCGCGGCAGGTACCACTCATCGGGCCTAGTGGCTCACCGCTTGGGCCGGCTCGGCGCCGCCCATCGACCGCGACATTGCAACTACGCAGACGACACGCCGGCAAACGTGTGCGTGGTTTCAGTCTCGGCGAGACGGCGAGCGAGTTTGAATGGTCGAGCGAACCAAGACGCCGCCGAAGGGGTCAGCCCATGCTCGAGGTGATCGACAAGGGGTCCTGCAGCCGGGACCATCCCGTCCCGCTGCTCTTCGTGCACGGCGGCTGGCACGGGGCGTGGTGTTGGGAGCACTTCCTGGACTTCTTCGCCGACGCCGGGTACCGCGCGGTCGCGGTGAGCCTGCGCGGCCACGGCGCCAGCCCGACGGCGAAGCCGCTGCACAAGGTCTCCATCGCCGACTACATCGAGGACGTCCGCTCGGTGGCCGACGGGCTGGCCGGCGCGCCGGCGCGCCACCCTGTCCTCATAGGCCATTCCCTGGGCGGCTTCGTGATCCAGCGCTACCTCGAAGAGCGCCGCGCCCCGGCGGCGGTGCTTGTGGGATCCGTACCGCCGCAGGGCGTGCTGAGGTTGGCGGTGCGCGTGTGGCGCCGCCGGCCGTCGATGACGATGGAAGCCTGGAGCGACCGCACGCTGCTGAGGTTCCTCGCCACCCCGGCGCTCACCCGCGAGTACCTCTTCTGCGCCGACACGCCCGAGGCCGTCGTCGAATCCTGCATGCGGCGCGCCGGGGCCGAAAGCGTGCGTGCCGCCATGACCGACCCGATGGTCCGCCGCGTGAGAACCCGACGGGTGAGCACGCCGATCCTGGTTCTGGGCGCCGAGTACGACGGCTTCGTCAGCGTCGGCGACGTGCGCGCCACCGCGCGCGCCTACCGCACCGAACCGGAATTCTTCTCGATGGGCCACAACATGATGCTCGAGCCGGCTTGGGCTGACGTCGCCGAACGCATCCATGCGTGGCTTGAGTCCCATGACCTGGCGGCCGAACCGCGCTAACCACGCTCGAGTCGTTACTGCGCCGAAAAGCGTTGGCGTGCTAGATTTCACGTCCGCCACTTAACCGGGCCGTCCGCGTCGACAACTGCAACTACGGGGGGAAATGTCCGTGCAACCGGCCGATCGCACGGAGACCTCCGTCGACGGCGGCGGCAGGGCGCTGCGCGGCTGGCAGCGCCGGGCGTTGGTCAAATACCTGGCCGGCCAGCCGCGCGATTTCCTGGCGGTGGCCACCCCCGGATCGGGGAAGACGACGTTCGCCCTACGGGTCGCCGCCGAACTGCTGAGCCAGCGCGCCGTCGAGCAGATCACGGTCGTGGTGCCCACCGAGCACCTCAAGGTGCAGTGGGCCCAGGCCGCGGCGCGGCACGGCATCGCCCTGGACCCGAGGTTCTCCAACACCAGCGCCCGCACGTCGGGCGAGTACCACGGCGTGATGGTCACCTACGCGCAGGTCGCGGCGCACCCGACGCTGCACCGGGTGCGCACCGAGCAGCGCAAGACCCTGGTGGTGTTCGACGAGATCCACCACGGCGGCGACGCCAAGACCTGGGGCGACGCCATCCGCGAAGCCTTCGGCGACGCCACCCGCCGGCTCGCCCTGACGGGCACGCCGTTCCGCAGCGACGACAGCCCCATCCCGTTCGTGGACTACGAGGCGGGCGCGGACGGGGTGCGCCGGTCGCGGGCCGACCACACCTACGGCTACGCCCAGGCCCTCGCCGACGGGGTGGTCCGGCCGGTGGTGTTCCTGGCCTACTCCGGGGAGGCGCGCTGGCGAGACAGCGCCGGCGAGGAACACGCCGCGCGGCTGGGCGAGCCGCTGACCAGCGAGCAGACGGCGCGGGCCTGGCGCACCGCGCTCGACCCCGCCGGCGAATGGATGCCCGCGGTGATTGCGGCCGCCGACCAGCGGCTGCGCCAGAAGCGCGAGCACGTGCCGGACGCCGGCGGCATGATCATCGCCTCCGACCGCACCGCGGCCCGCGCCTACGCGGCCCTGTTGACCACGCTGACCGGCGAGGCGCCGACGGTGGTGCTGTCCGACGACCCCGGTTCGTCCGAGCGCATCAGTGAATTCGCCGCGAGCACCAGCCGGTGGCTGGTCGCGGTGCGCATGGTCTCCGAAGGCGTCGACGTGCCCCGGCTCGCCGTCGGCATCTACGCCACCAGCGCCTCGACTCCCCTGTTCTTCGCGCAGGCCATCGGCCGGTTCGTGCGGTCCCGCCGGCCCGGCGAAACCGCGAGCATCTTCCTGCCCTCGGTGCCCAACCTGCTGCAGCTCGCCAGCGAGCTGGAGGCCCAGCGCAACCACGTGCTCGGGGAGCCGCACCGCCCGGACGAGGATCCCCTCGACGGTGACCCCGCCGTCCGGACGCAAACCGAGAAGACCGAGGTCGACAACGGCTTCACCTCGCTGGGCGCCGACGCGGAGCTGGATCAGGTCATCTTCGACGGGTCGTCGTTCGGCACCGCGGCCCCCGCCGGAAGCGACGAGGAGGCCGACTACCTCGGCATCCCGGGCCTGCTCGATGCCGAGCAGATGCGGGCGCTGCTGCACCGCCGCCAAGACGAGCAGCTGCAGCGACGGGCCGCGCAGGGGGTGCCGGCCCCGGTGTCGGCGGCGCCGTCGATGCACGGCCAGCTGCGCGAGCTGCGCCGCGAGCTCAACACCCTCGTGTCGGCCACCCACCACCGCACCGGCAAGCCGCACGGCTGGATCCACAGCGAACTTCGCCGCCGCTGCGGGGGACCGCCGATCGCCGCCGCCACCCGCGAGCAGATCCAGGCCCGCATCGAAGCGTTGCGGCAGCTCAACGTCGAGCACTCCTGAGCCGACTAGTTGTAGAAGCCGACTGGTTGTAGAACTAGTCGCCGACGGGCTCCTCGAGCACTTCGACCGCGGGGCCGCCCAGCACGGCCAGGAGGTTCTGCTCGATCGCGGCCCGCGCCCGGTGCTCGGCGTTCGCCGGCACCGTCACGCAGAAGACGTCGGCCGCCGTGGAGCCGAACGTGTTGACCTTGGCCCACGCGATGTCCGCGTCCGCACGTTCCAGCGCATTCGTCAGCAACGCGAGCAGGCCCAGGCGATCCATGGCGCGGACCTCGAAGATCAACTGGCCCGCGGTCGCCGCGTCCAGCCACAGGATGCGCGGCGGAGCGGTCGAGCGGGTGACGGGCACCCCGGCCTGGATCTCGCCGGCCCGCGCGGTTGCGGCGCTGACGGCGTCGTTGTCGCGCCTCTCCAGCGTGCCCAGGACGTCGAGGTCGCCGGCCAGGGCGCCGTTGAATTGCTGACGCAGCAGGCCGGATTCGGGCGGGGAGCCGAACACCGGCGACACGACGAACTCGACGATCGCGACGCCCTCGTGGATGTTGGCCAACGCCGAATGGATGCGCAGCGAGTTCAACGCCAGCACCGCGGCGGCTTTCGACACCAGCCCCCGCTGGTCCGGCGCGAGCATCACCGCGGTCAGGCGCTCGCGGTCGCCGGGTTTGATCTCCACGTGCACCCCGCGGTCGGCGGCCAACGAAACATAATGCGGCGCAATGGGTTCGGCCTCCGGAAGCGGCTCTCCGGCCATCACCAGCCGGCAGCGGCGGACCAGGTCCTCGATCAACGAGGCCTTCCAGTCGCTCCACACCCCCGGCCCGGTCGCCTTCGAGTCCGCCTCTGCCAGGGCGTGCAGCAGCTCGAGCAGGTGCGGGTCGCCGTGCAGGGCCGCGGCGACGGACTCGATGGTCTTCGGGTCGTTGAGGTCGCTTCGGGTGGCGGTGATCGGCAGCAGCAGGTGGTGGCGGACCATGCCCGCGAGCGTGTCGGTGTCCTGCGCCGACAACCCCAGCCTGTTCGCGATCGGGACCACCAATTCCGCGCCCAGCACACAGTGGTCCGTGCCGCGCCCCTTGCCGATGTCGTGCAGCAGCGCGCCGAGCGCAAGCAGGTCCGAGCGCGCCACGCGCGTGGTGAGAGGGGCCGCGTTGACGGCGGTTTCGACGATGTGACGGTCGACGGTCCACTTGTGCGAGACGTCGCGCGGCGGCAGGTCGCGGACCGCGTCCCATTCGGGGAAGAGGCGGCCCCACAGCCCGGTGCGGTCCAGCGACTCGATCGTGTTCACCGTCGTGGGACCCGCCAGGAGCACCACCAGCAGGTCGTCCAGCGCCTCCCGCGGCCACGGCGACGGCAGGTCGGGGACGCTGTCGGCCAGCCGTTTGAGGGTCCCGGCGCCGATCGGCAGGCCCGTGTCGGCCGACGCGGCGGCCACGCGCAGCACCAACCCGGCATCGGTCTGGGGTTGGGCATCGCGGGCGAGGACCACCTCGCCGTCGTACTCGACCACTCCCTCGTCCAGTGGCCGGCGTCTCGGGCGCCGCACCAGGGCGGTGAGGCCGCGCCGGGGCAGCGCGTTCTGCGCGGTCCGCAAGCCGGTCTCGGCGTGGTAGGCGATGGTGCGGCTGACGCTGGACAGCATGCGGGACAGAGCGAATCGGTCCCCGACGCCCAGCGCGGCGCTGACCTCGTCGGCGAACTGCGCCAGCAGTTGGTCGAGTCCGCGTTTGGACACCCGGTGCAGTTCGGTGCGGACGTCGAGCAGCGTGAGGTACGCGGCATCCAGCGAGCCGCCCGGCGCGTCGGGATGGCCCATCCCGTGGCGGTCGATGAGCTGCGCGACGCCCAGCGCGTCGAGCAGCTGGACGTCGCGCAGGCCGCCACGCCCCGACTTCAGGTCCGGCTCGGCCCGTTGCGCGATGCGCCAACACCGTTGCCAGCGTTCATAGGTCATCGCGACGAGCTCGTCCATGCGGGATCGGATCGCGCTGCGCCACTGGCGTCGCGCCCCGTCGATGAGTTCGGCCGACAGCCGCTGGTCCCCGGCGATGTGCCGGGCATCCAGCATGCCCAGCGCGGCCACCATGTCGCTGTTGGCGACGCCGAGGGCCCCCGACACCGTGCGCACGCTGTGGTCGAGCCGGACGTTGGCGTCCCACAGCGGGTACCACAGCCCGTCGGCGACCCGCTGCAGCACGTCGTCAGACTTGTTGTCGTGCAACAACATCAGGTCAAGATCGGAGTACGGCAGCAGCTCGCGGCGGCCCAGACCGCCCACGCCGACGATCGCGAAACCGCTGTCATCGGTGATGCCGATCTCGCCGGCCTTGGCCACCAGCCAGGATTCGTGCAGATCCAGCCACGCTTTGCGCAGTTCCGCCGCGCCGAGCTCGCGGCCGTCTGACAGCAGCTGGCGTCGGGCGGCAGCCAGATCGCTTGCGCCGCCGGCGCTTTGAGCTTCTGCTTCAGATGACCCGGACGGGCCGGGTGGGTTTGTCATACCCTCCCGGCCCGTCCGGCCCGGTTCGTCAATGCGCGGGTGGCCTCAGAGGGCATCTGTTCCGCGTTCACCCGTGCGCACCCGCACAATGGTTTCCACGGGGGTGACCCAGACCTTGCCGTCACCGATCTTGCCGGTGCGCGCCGCCCGGACGATGCTGTCCACGACCTTGTCCACGATGGAATCGTCGACCACGACCTCGATTCGCACCTTCGGCACGAAATCCACCGAGTACTCAGCGCCCCGGTACACCTCGGTGTGGCCCTTCTGCCGCCCGTACCCCTGGATTTCGCTGACCGTCATCCCGAGGACGCCCGCGTCCTCGAGGCTGGTCTTCACGTCATCGAGGGTGAACGGCTTCACTATTGCGGTGACTAGCTTCATGCCTGCTCTGCCTCCACCTTGTCGCCCACTCGGTCCTCCTCCAGGCCGTTGCGCTCATCCAACGGAATCCGCGCCGCCGGGAGGACGGACCCTTGCCCACCGATCGTCCCGAAATCGTACGCGCTCTCCGCGTGCTCGGACTCGTCGATGCCGGTTGATTCCTCCTCGGCGGGGACGCGCAAGCCGATCGTGTACTTCAGGATCAAGGCCAGGATCAGCGTGACGATGCCGGAGTAGAACAGTACCGCGAAGGCGCCGACGGCCTGCCGTTCCAGCTGGGCCCAGCCGCCGCCGTAGAACAATCCCTTCGACACCCCGACCACGCCGTTGATCGCCGGCGACTCGGGTGCGGCGAGCAGACCCACGAGCAGGGTGCCCGTCAGACCACCGATCATGTGCACCCCGACCACGTCGAGCGAGTCGTCGTAGCCGAACTTGAACTTCAGTCCGACGGCCAGCGCGCACACCACCCCGGCCACCGCGCCGACCACCAGGGCGCCCAGCACGTTGACCGACGAGCAGGACGGGGTGATCGCCACCAGTCCGGCGACGATGCCCGACGCCGCTCCCAGCGTCGTGGGCTTGCCGTCGCGGATGCGCTCGGTGAGCAGCCAGGCCAGCATGGCCGTGGCGGTCGCGATGGTGGTGGTCATGAACGTGGTACCGGCCGAACCGTTGGAGCTGGTCGCCGAACCGGCGTTGAACCCGAACCAGCCGAACCACAGCAGACCGGCGCCGAGCATCACGAACGGCAGGTTGTGCGGGCGGAACAGCGTCGTGGGCCAGCCGCGGCGCTTGCCGAGGACGATCGCCAGGGCCAGGCCCGCCACACCGGAGTTGATATGGACCGCTGTCCCACCGGCGAAGTCGATGGCGTGCAGCTTGTTGTTGATCCACCCGCCGTGCTCGGATGCGAAGCCGTCGGCGGCGAACACCCAGTGCGCGACCGGGAAGTAGACCAGCGTCGCCCACAGCCCGGCGAACACCAGCCACGCGGTGAACTTGAGCCGGTCGGCGACCGCGCCCGAGATCAGCGCGACGGTGATGATCGCGAACATCAGCTGGAAGGCCACGAACACGGTGGCGGGCATGGTGCCGGCCAGCGGGATGTCGACCTGCGTGACGCCCTTGCTCGGGTCGGCCTTGACGGCGTTGCCGCCGATCAGCTTCGCCAGGCCCCAGTAGTCGGTCGGATTGCCCACGACGCCGCCCCGGTCGTCGCCGAACGACATCGAGTAGCCGTAGAGCACCCACAGCACGGTGACCACGCCCATCGCGCTGATGCTCATCATGATCATGTTGAGCACGCTTCTGGTGCGCACCATGCCGCCGTAGAAGAACGCAAGACCCGGCGTCATCAACAGCACTAGCGCGGAACTCGCCAACATCCAGGCGGTATCGCCGGTATCGGGTTGGCCCAATTGCGGGAATGCCACTCGCTCACCTCCGGTCGGACATGAATGGCCGTCAGGCGACGCCTGTGACCTGATCCAGAACCTTGCGCAATGGTTGTTTCGGCGGTGGAGCGGGCGTGTTTCGCCCGGATTAACGTCGCGCTCGCCGTGTAAGAGCTTTCAGCCGAGCAGGGCGTCGACGAAGGCGGCCGGCTCGAACGGCGCCAGGTCGTCGGGACCTTCCCCGAGCCCGACCAGTTTCACCGGCACGCCGAGTTCCTGTTGAACGCGGAATACGATGCCGCCCTTGGCCGTACCGTCCAACTTGGTCAGCACGGCGCCGGTGATCTCGACGACCTCGGCGAACACCCGCGCCTGGGCCAGCCCGTTCTGTCCGATGGTGGCGTCGAGCACCAGCAGCACCTCGTCGACCGCGGCGCGGCGTGTTACCACGCGCTTAACCTTGTCGAGCTCGTCCATCAGCCCGACCTTGGTGTGCAGCCGCCCGGCGGTGTCGATGAGCACCACGTCGGCGCCCGAGGCGATGCCCTTGTCGACGGCGTCGAACGCCACCGACGCCGGGTCGGCGCCCTCGGGTCCGCGCACCACCTCCGCGCCCACCCGCGACGCCCAGGTCTGCAGCTGATCGGCGGCGGCGGCGCGGAAGGTGTCGGCGGCGCCGAGCACGACGCGACGCCCGTCGGCCACCAGCACCCGCGCCAGTTTGCCGACCGTGGTCGTCTTTCCGGTGCCGTTGACCCCGACCACCAGCAGCACCGACGGGTGGTCGGCGTGCGGCAGGGCGCGAATCGAGCGGTCCATCTCGGGGTGCAGCTCGCGGATCAGCACGTCGCGCAGGACGGCCTTCGCGTCGGCCTCGGTGCGCACGGCGCTGCCGGCCAGGCGGCTGCGCAGCGCCGACATCACCGACTCGGTGACGACCGGGCCCAGGTCGGCGACCAGCAGGGTGTCCTCGACGTCCTGCCAGGCATCCTCGTCGAGGTCGCCGCCGCCGATGAGGCCCAGCACGCTGCGTCCCAGCGCGTTCTGCGACCTGGCCAGCCGGCCGCGCAGCCGCTCCAACCGGCCTTCGGGCGGCGCGATGGCCTCGATCTCCGGGGCCTCGGGCGCCGTCGGAGCTTCCGGGACCGCGGCGGCTTCTGGGGCCGCCGGCGGCTCGGGGGGCGCGACCGGTGGCGGCGGGGTCACAGTTTCCGGGGTCTCCGGTTCGGGGAGTTCGACCTCGGAGATGGTGCGCCGCGGCGCGTCACGCGGGATGGTGGCGTCGTCGCCCACCGCGGGCAGCCCGGTGGTGTCGAGCCGGTCGGCCCCCAGATCGGCTCTCGCGGTCTGACTGAACGTGATGCCCGACGACGCGGTGTAGCCGCCCGACCGGTCGATCGCGCCGGGCTCGGGCTTGGTGGCGAAGCTGATCCGCCGGCGGCGGTATCGCACCAGGCCCAAGACCAGCGCGGCGACGACAACCAGGACGGCTATGACCGCGATGGCGATCCAAAGACCTTGCGACACGCTGACATTGTTTCAGCCGCGGGATGGCGGCCCCCGGCGCGGATGTTACGACTGCGAGACCAGCTGCTCCACCTGCTGTCCGCGCATCCGCTGTGAGATGACCGCGGTGATGCCGTCGCCCTGCATGGTCACGCCATACAGCGCGTCGGCGACCTCCATCGTCGGTTTCTGGTGCGTGATGATGAGCAGCTGCGAGCGGGCCCGCAGCAGCTCGAAGAGGCTGATCAGGCGGCGCAGGTTGGTGTCGTCGAGCGCCGCCTCGACCTCGTCCATGATGTAGAAGGGCGACGGGCGCGCCCGGAAGATCGCCACCAGCATCGCCACCGCCGTCAGCGCCTTCTCACCGCCGGACAGCAAGGACAGCCGAGTGACCTTCTTGCCCGGCGGCCGCGCCTCGACCTCGATGCCGGTGGTGAGCATGTCGTCCGGATTCGTCAGCCGCAGCCGGCCCTCGCCGCCGGGGAACAGCACGGTGAAGACTTCCCGGAATTCGCGTTCGACGTCGACGAAGGCGTCGCTGAACACCTGCAGGATGCGGGCGTCGACGTCGGCGACGACGTCCAGCAGGTCCTTGCGCGCCGCCTTGACGTCCTCGAGCTGGGTGGACAGGAAGTTGTAGCGCTCCTCCAGCGCGGCGAACTCCTCCAGCGCCAGCGGGTTGACCCGGCCCAGCTCGGCGAGCTCCCGCTCGGCGCGTTTGGCCCGCCGCTCCTGGGTGGCGCGGTCGTACGGCATCGGGGCGGGCGCGACGACCTGCTCACCGCGTTCGCGGGCCTGCTCGAATTCGGCCATCTCGAGTTCGGTGGGCGGCAGGGCCACGTCGGGCCCGTACTCGGCGATCAGGTCGGCGGGGGCCATGCCGAACTGCTCCAGCACCATCTGCTCGAGCTGCTCGATGCGCATCGCCGCCTGCGCGTTGGCCACCTCGTCGCGGTGCAGCGAGTCGGTGAGGGTGGACACCCGTGCGCTCAACGCGTTGACCTCGTCGCGCACCGCCGCCAGCGCCGTCGTGCGCTGCTGGCGTTCGGCCGCCAGGGTGTCGCGGATCTTCGACGCCGCCCGCACCACCCCGTCGAGCCGCCGGGCCAGCAGCCGTCCGGCGTCGGCAACCGCCGCGGCGACGGCGGCCGCGCGCAGCCGCGCCTCACGCGCCTGCTGGGCCCGCAGCCGCGCCTCGCGCTCCGCGGCCGC
>NZ_LZJG01000210.1:0-623 GCF_001667785.1 Mycobacterium sp. E3247
TCAACGAGTACCGGGCCGAGCAGGCCGCGGCTGCGCTGCATTCCCGCATACGCCACACCGCGATCGTTCGGCGCGACGGGAATTTTGTCGATGTCGACGTCCGGGATCTCGTCCCCGGGGACGTCATCCGGCTCTCCCTTGGGCAGGCGGTGCCCGCGGACGTGCGATTGATCCAGACGGCAGCGTTGGAATGCGACGAGGGCATCCTGTCCGGGGAATCCACCGGCTCGGAGAAGTCACCGACGCCGGTGGGAACCGACGTCGCGCTGACCGACATGACCGATGTGGCGTTCATGGGCACGATCGTGAGCGCGGGCGAAGGCTTGGCCGTCGTGTATGCCACCGGGAATCGCGCCGAGTTCGGCCGGATCGCGGCGGGTCTGAGTGAGCGCCAACCCGAGACCGACTTTCAGGTCGGCCTGCGCCGGTTTTCGTATCTGCTGCTCCGGGTCGCGGTTGCGCTGACCGCGCTGATTCTGGTCACCAACTTGATGTTGCACCGGCCGCTGATCAATTCGGCACTGTTCTCGCTGGCGA
This sequence comes from Mycobacterium sp. E3247, assembly GCF_001667785.1. Classification (NCBI taxonomy): domain Bacteria; kingdom Bacillati; phylum Actinomycetota; class Actinomycetes; order Mycobacteriales; family Mycobacteriaceae; genus Mycobacterium; species Mycobacterium sp. E3247. The sequence goes on from NZ_LZJG01000210.1 coordinate 538, forward strand.
TCGCGGTCGGCATCACGCCGCAGCTGTTGCCGGCCGTCGTGAGCACCAGTCTGGCCACCGGCTCACGCCAGCTGGCCAAGGCGAAG
>NZ_LZJG01000211.1:0-1267 GCF_001667785.1 Mycobacterium sp. E3247
GGACCCCGCGCGGCGTCTATCCTGTGAACTCCCCCAGGGCCGGAAGGCAGCAAGGGTCAATGGGCTCTGTCGGGTGCGCGGGGTCCCCTATATCCATAGAGTGGCGACCCGCTTCGCCCGGCTCCGGCGCGCTTGCGATCGCACTAGGTTCGATCAGTGGCGACCCGCTGCGCCCGGCTCCGCCGCGCTTGCGATCGCACTAGGTTCGATCAGTGGCGACCCGCTGCGCCCGGCTCCGCCGCGCTTGCGATCGCCACTATGAGCAGCGAAAGGGCCCGTGGTGTCTTTCGATTCCCTCAGCCCCGAAGAGTTGGCGGCCCTGCACGCGCGCAACCAGCAGGACTACGCCGACCTGCAGGCCAAGAAGCTGGCCCTCGACCTGACCCGCGGCAAACCCGCGCCGGAGCAGCTCGACCTGTCCAACCAGCTGCTGAGCCTGCCCGGCGAGGACTACCGCGACAGCGAGGGCACCGACACCCGCAACTACGGCGGCCTGCACGGGCTGCCCGAGCTGCGGGCCATCTTCGGCGAGCTGCTCGGCATCGGCGTGCCCAACCTGATCGCCGGCAACAACTCCAGCCTGGAGTTGATGCACGACCTGGTCGCCTTCTCGATGCTCTACGGCGGTGTCGACTCCCAGCGCCCCTGGAAGGACGAACCGAGCGTCAAGTTCCTGTGTCCCGTTCCCGGCTACGACCGGCACTTCGCGATCACCGAGACGATGGGCATCGAGATGGTCCCGGTGCCGATGCTGGCCGACGGCCCCGACGTCGACCTGATCGAGGAGCTGGTCGCCGTCGACCCCGCCATCAAGGGCATGTGGTCCGTGCCGGTCTTCGGCAATCCCACCGGCATCACCTACTCGTGGGAGACGGTGCGCCGGCTGGTCCAGATGCGCACGGCGGCGCCCGACTTCCGGCTGTTCTGGGACAACGCGTACGCGGTGCACACCCTGACGCACGAGTTCATCCGCCAGATCGACGTGCTGGGGCTTGCGGCCAAGGCCGGCAACCCCAACCGGCCCTATGTGTTCGCGTCCACCTCCAAGATCACCTTCGCCGGTGCGGGCGTGAGCTTCCTGGGCGGCTCGCTGGGCAACATCGCGTGGTACCTGCAATACGCGGGGAAGAAGTCGATCGGCCCGGACAAGGTCAACCAGCTGCGGCACCTGCGTTTCTTCCGCGACGCCGACGGGGTGCGCCTGCACATGCTGCGTCACCAGCAGATCCTGGCGCCGAAATTCGAGCTGGCGCTGGACATCCTGGAC
>NZ_LZJG01000212.1:0-3353 GCF_001667785.1 Mycobacterium sp. E3247
GCTGGTCGCCCTCAACCGCGCTGTCAACGCCGACGTGGCCTACAGCGTGCGGATGGAACCCGGCGTGTGGCACCGGGATTGGGGGGCGGGGGATAACCCGGAGGGTTCTGGTCGCTGCCGTGCGGGTCGGCCGGGGTGCCTGGATACTCGGGAGGCTGGCTCATGTCCGTCCTAGCTGTTGACTCAACCTGTGGGCACGCGCACTCGGGAACTTAGCAAAGATGTGCGCTGGCCGCCCGGATTAGATTCCGTGGTATGCCTGAAGCCGTGTCCGACGGTCTGTTTGACATGCCCAGTGACCTGCCCGGTGCGCCGCCGGCGGGCGACCACGGCCTAGGCGTGTCGGCCGGCGCGCCGCTGGCGGTGCGCATGCGTCCGGCCTCGCTGGACGAAGTGGTCGGGCAGGAGCACCTGCTGGCGCCCGGATCGCCGCTGCGCCGCCTCGTCGAGGGATCCGGCGTGGCGTCGGCCATCCTCTACGGCCCGCCGGGCAGCGGCAAGACCACACTGGCCGCGCTGGTCTCCCAGGCGACCGGCCGCCGGTTCGAGGCGCTGTCGGCGCTGTCGGCCGGCGTCAAGGACGTCCGCGCGGTCATAGAGAACGCACGGAAGGCGCTGCTGCGCGGCGAGCAGACGGTGCTGTTCATCGACGAGGTGCACCGGTTCTCCAAGACCCAGCAGGACGCCCTGCTGTCCGCCGTGGAGAACCGGGTGGTGCTGCTGGTGGCCGCGACCACCGAGAACCCGTCGTTCTCAGTGGTGGCGCCCCTGCTGTCCCGGTCGCTGATCCTGCAGTTGCGCCCGCTGAGCGCCGACGACATCTGCACCGTCGTGCAGCGGGCGATCGACGACCCCCGCGGGCTCGGCGGTCGCGTCGCGGTGACGCCCGACGCCGTCGACCTGCTGGTCCGATTGGCCGCCGGGGATGCCCGGCGGGCGCTGACGGCGCTGGAGGTGGCGGCCGAAGCCGCCGAGTCGGTGACCGTCGAGACCATCGAGCAGTCGCTGGACAAGGCCGCGGTGCGCTACGACCGCGACGGCGACCAGCACTACGACGTCATCAGCGCCTTCATCAAGTCGGTGCGCGGCTCGGACGTCGACGCGGCGCTGCACTACCTGGCCCGCATGCTGGTCGCGGGGGAGGACCCGCGGTTCCTCGCGCGCCGGCTGATGATCCTCGCCAGCGAGGACATCGGCATGGCAGATCCGAGCGCCCTGCAGATCGCGGTGGCCGCCGCCCAGACCGTGCAGCTGATCGGCATGCCCGAGGCGCAGCTGACGCTGGCGCACGCCACCATCCACCTGGCGACCGCGCCCAAGTCGAACTCCATCACCACCGCGCTGGCGGCGGCGATGGACGACATCAAGGCGGGCAAGGCCGGACTGGTGCCGCCGCATCTGCGTGACGGGCACTATTCCGGCGCGGCGGCGCTGGGACACGCACAGGGCTACCAGTACTCGCACAACGATCCCGACGGCGTCGTCGCCCAGCAATATCCACCGGACGAGCTGGTGGGCGTCGACTACTACCGCCCGACCGGCCGCGGCGGTGAGCGGGAGATGGCCGGGCGGTTGGAACGGTTGCGGGCGATCATCCGCAGGAAGCGGGGGCGGGCGTGAAGCACTTCACCGACCAGGAGATGGGCGAGCTGCTGCCCACCGCCAGGGAATACAGCGTCGTCATCCTCAAGCGCGGGCCGCGGTTCGGGGACGAGTCGTCGCCCGCGATCATCTGGGAGCACGGGCGGCGCAACTTCGGGCTGCGCGACGACGGCGTGCTGGCGGTGGTGCTACCCGTCGCCGACGAATCCGACGTCTGCGGCATCGGGGTGTTCGCGGCCACGGTCGACGAGACCACCGCGATCATGCAGGACGACCCGGGCGTGGCGGCGAATGTGTTCACCTACCAGGTGCACCCCTGCCGGGGCTTTCCCGGCGACGCGCTGCCCTAGCTACACCAACTCGGGCACCCGCAGGTGAGCGATCGCCAGCTCGAACTCGGCGACGTCGATCACCTCGGCGCCCAGCTCGCGGACGCGCCTGCTGCGCAACTCGGTCGCCCGGTCGCGGTTGCGCGCCATCGCGTCCATCGAGTCGAACGTCGAGCAGGACACCGCCCGCCGGCACGCCGGATGGTCGACCAGCAGACTGGCGCTGCAGAACCCGTCGAGCTCCTGCATCTCCGGGAGCACCGAGGACCGGTAGAAGTCCAGCGATCGGCTGAGCTGATCGGGCACCACCTTGAGCCAGGTGGCCCGCACGCAGGCCCCCTGTCGGGAGCGATGGTCGCGGTGCAGCAAAGCGATGTCCCACTCCTCGACCCGCGCGCTGCCGTCGAACATCAGCGCGGCCCGATCGCGGATCGGGGCTACCCGCTCGGCGCCGGCGCGCATCGCGTCGATGCTGTCCCACGAGCTGGTGGCGATGCAGGTTCCGGACTGCCGGTCGACCAACAGTGACAGTCCAACGCACCCGTCGATCTCCATGAGGGCCGGCATGACGACATCGCGGACGTGCGCGATCCCGATATCGACGGACAAGGGTTGTGCCTGGATGGTGGTGGAGCGTGCGTACACGGCCGACCTCCTCTGTAGGACTTGTGTCGAGTGGGCCCCGGTGTCACCACCGGGCCCTACCAGTTACCTTCCTCCTGCCCTTGGTGCGCCGCAATGCCCCTCAATACCCTGATGTGGCCGCGCTCACAAACGATCGGCTGGCCTTGAGCAGGCCCTGCGGGCGGGCCGTAGGCTGGTCGGAATGCATACCGATGTGCTGGACGTGGACACCGCACGGCGCCGCATCGTCGATCTGACCGAGGCGGTGCGTGGCTTCTGCTGGTCGCGGGGCGACGGCCTGTGCAATGTGTTCGTCCCGCACGCGACGGCCGGCGTCGCCATCATCGAGACCGGGGCCGGCTCCGACGACGACCTGCTCGACGCACTGGAACGGCTGCTGCCGCGTGACGACCGCTACCGGCACTCGCACGGCTCCCCGGGCCACGGTGCCGACCATGTGCTGCCGGCGCTCGTCGCGCCCTCGGTGACGGTGCCGGTCTCCGGCGGGGAGCCGATGCTGGGCACCTGGCAAAGCATCGTGCTGGTCGACCTGAACCGCGACAACCCGCAGCGGTCGGTACGGCTGAGCTTTCTGGAGGGTTAGCGGCCCGGTACACCCTCCACTCCAGCGAATAGGCTGGAACAGAAGTCCACGCAGCGAGCAAACAGGAAAGAAGCGGACTCAACAGTGCAGACACACGAGATCAGGAAACGGTTTCTTGATCATTTCGTGAAGGCGGGCCACACCGAGGTGCCGAGCGCATCGGTGATCCTCGACGACCCCAACCTGCTGTTCGT
>NZ_LZJG01000213.1:0-55394 GCF_001667785.1 Mycobacterium sp. E3247
GCCTATCGTGCCGCGTGATACACCAGCACCGTGTCACACAAACCGGCGTGGACGGCGGCCGCCGCCGTCGCAACGTGATCCACCATCGGGATGAAGGGGTTTCCGAACCACGTCAGCCGCGGCAAGCCGAGTGCCGATTGCAGTTCGCGTGCCGCGGGCCAGCTTCCGCATAGCCCGTCGATGTCGTTCTTCCCTAAACCGCACTGGCGGATCGCTGCGATCGCGGCCTCCGCGGCCAGCGAGGTCTGACTGCGTCCGGAATTCTTCGCGACGAATCCGGTGGTCGCTGCACCGGCAATTGCCACGTTGTCCTTCAGGGCGTTCCTCACGAGGCCGCCCCGCTCAATTCGAAGACCGGAACCGGCATGCCGGCACGTTCGATCCAACCCAGCCGCACCCGCTCGCCGATGCGAATGGCGTCGTTCTCCGCTCCTAACACGGTCGCGGTGAATCGCAACCCCGGCTGCTCGTCCAGTTCTACGGTCACGACCGGGTAGGGCGTCGAGTAGTCGACACCGGGGGCAGGCGGACCCTGGCGCAGGAAGATCGCCATGTAGATGGTGCCATCGCCGGAAACCGGTGCCGACTCGACGTCGAACGACCAGCACTGCGGGCACACGGGTTTGGGTGGGGACTGCCAGCGCTGGCAGGAGCGGCACTTGCCCAGCAAAAGTCGATGATCCAGGCGACCGCGATAATGGTCCGCGTTGTCGTGTGTGATCGGTTGGCCGGGAAAGCGTTTGACCAGATCCTCGTCACTGACCGACATGATGCGCTCCTATCCGAAGCCGATCGATGGATTGACGTTAGAGCGGAATGTCCTGCACCGACCAAGAATGAACGTTATTGGCGTAGAACGAATCCAGATACCCACTCGAGCGATCACTTCTGCCTCAGGCTCTTCTCCGGCTCGAGGGAGACATCCACCGGGGAGTCGATCGTTTGACTCAAGCTGATCACTCTTTTCGATGGTGTAAGCCATTCGGCGGTGAAGGGGGGTGGAAGGACCCTGTCGTCGAACTCTCGACTATACGCCGTAATGTGGCGCCGCCCAACCTCTTGCCAGACGGCGGTCACCAAGGCAAGCTTGCCCGTCAATCTCTTGTTCACGGGATGCCTTTCGTTGCGGTCCGCAATTCCTCAGGCCGCTGCGGGGATGAGTTCGGCAACGGCGTCGAGCATCGGCTCTATGGTGTCGACAGTGAACAGCGGCATTCCGACGATCAACCGATCGGCCCCGAGGTCGCGAACCCGCTCGACTGTCGCCCGCTTCACTCGACGCTTGGTCTTGTAAGTGTCCGTGTCGACGTCAAGCCAGAAGCCGCGAGAGTCCATGAAGGTCAGCTGAAGCGAGGCCGGATCGCGGCCGGCTTCTGCGAACCGGCTGCGCAGCTTCGCGATGGACACATCGGCTGTATCGAGCGCTTGCTCGATGCTGGGCAGCCAACCGTCACAGTGGTCGACCAACTGCTCGAAGGCACGTGCGGTTGCACGGCAGCCCAGCAGAATCGGCGGGCCCGGCGCCTGTACCGGCTTCGGGTATGACCAGCACTCGGCGAACTGAATGTGCTTGCCCCCGAACGTAAAACGATCATGTGTCCAGAGTCCGCGCACCGCCGCGAGGACCTCCCCGAAACGGCTCATCCGATACCTCGGATCGATCCCGTGATCGCGCAGCTCCGTCTCGTTCCAGCCGTAACCCACTCCCCACTCGAAGCGCCCGCCGCACAAGACATCAAGGCTGGCGACGGTCTTGGCAAGGTGAAGTGGATCGCCTTGACCTGGCAAAGCGATGCCGGTACCGAGCCGGATAACCCTGGTCCGCGCAGCGATCGCGGCCAACACGACGTAAGGATCCGGGATCCGGCGGTAGAACTCAGGCATTTGGCGAACGAATGCGTGGTCTTCACCGACCGGCAGATGACTGTGCTCACCGAACCAGATCGACTCGATGCCACGCTCCTCTGCCATCACCGCCAGACGGACACAGTCGCGCGGGTCGTCCCATGCCGTCGCCATCAGACCTATTTGCACTACCCGCTCCTCCTCAACGGCAGCCTTCGACTCCGAGCTGATCGGTGCGCAGTCAACGCAAGTCCTCGGCCGACGCGTCCTGCTCGGCGAGCCAGGCGCGGTGTCGGGCGAAATGGCCGACGTCTCGCGCGATCCAGATGCCTGTAGCCGTCGCGAGGACGGCCTCACTCGGCAACAGCACCAATTCGCCCGAAATGAACCACTTTTGCCCGTCGATCTTGTCGATCCACGCGCGCGCTTGCAGCGGGCGCTCGATGGGCACCGGCTTCTTGAAGTTGACCGTGAGTGTCGCGGTGACCGTCAGCTGGTTGTGAGCGATTGGGACGTGGCCCAATATCTCGTCCATCACGGAAGCGGTCCATCCGCCGTGGGCCACGTTCGGCCCACCTTCGTGATCGGGTGGGCACGCGAGGTTCGACGTGAGAACGTCGTCGGTACGCAGTTCCTCCTGCGTTACGCCGAGCCGGCACTCACCGGTCCGCATGCATGCCCCGCAGAGAGCGACTCCGCCTTCCGTGCGAGGCATCGCCTGGAAGTCGGCGCCGACCCACGACCCCAGATCGGACTCCCATGCGGTGTCGCTCATTTGCATCCCTTCCACCCGGGCCTTGTCATGTGACCGTACACCGTACAGTCATACCCGTGACGCCGGCCGGGAACCAGCTGATCCGAATCACTTCTTGGGGCGCGCAGCTCTCGGTTTGCGCCCGGGGGCGGCGCCGCGCGGTGCGGCCAGACGGGCACGTAGTCCCTCGATGATGGTGTCGACCCCGTAGCTGAAGAAGTCCCGGCCGTGCAACCCGGCGAGGTGCGGTCTGAGCTCGACGATGGTGTCCTCCAAGTCGGGTGGGTCGAGGTCGTCCTCGAACTCGATGACCTGATACCGCCCGAACAGGTAGGTGTGGATCATCGCGTACGACAAGAAAACCTCGGGCCCCTCGAAGCCGGCGCTCATCAGGATCTGCATGATGCCGTTCATCAGCCGTCGATCTGTGCTCCGCATCCGCTCCAACAGGATGGTCGCTATATCCGGATGACTGTGCAGCTGCGCGTCGATCCCGTCGATGACCGCACGAAGTCGCTCATCCCATGGGCCGGAATCCGGATCGGGTATCTCCACGCGCGACAGGAGCTTGCCGGCCACGAGATCCAGCAGTTCCCGATTGTCGGAGACGTACCAGTAGGCGGCCATCGCCGAACGCTTCAGCTGACGCGATAGCCGACGCATCGACAGGGCTTCCAGCCCCTCGGCGCGAATGATCTCGAGGGCGGCCGCGACGATCTGTTCTTCGGTGAGCGCCGGGGGCTTGTTGCGAGCCGCGGACCGACGCGCTTCGGCGGTTGACCGACTGTTCTCGGCTATCGCAGGCTCCGATCCTCCGGTGACGTCGGTTCAGATACTAACGTCACCTCGCCTGGCCGACGAGGAGCTTGACAAGGCCGTCACCGGCACCACGCGGTAGTGATCAGCATCACCTTACAGTGTAATGTGGTCTAAGCGATTGCCGGATCTGAGCATCGCCTCAGGCCGGCGTCGCGTTGAGCCGACACGCGAGCGAACCAGGAGTGCGATGCCCGACCTCACTCTGTCCGACATATGCAGTGAACACCGGCGACGGTATCCGGACCGCCTGGCGGTGATCGACGGGCCGGTTCGGTACACCTGGCCGCAATTCGACAACCGCGTCAATCAGGCCGCGCGACTGCTCGTGCACCACGGCGTTGGGCGCGGCGACCGGGTGCTGTGGCTTGCGCAGAACTCGTCCAGATTTCTCGAGTTGATGATCGCATGCGCCCGCCTCGGGGCGATGATCTGCCCGGCCAACTGGCGGCAGTCGGGCCACGAACTCGCCTTCGTCATCGACGACTTCGACCCGAAGATCATCGTGTGGCAGGAGGAGGAAATCGCGCCTCAGGTCGCCGAAGCGCGCACCCTCGCCGGCGGGTCCGCGGTCTGGATCCGACACGACTCCGACGATGCCGACGGCTATGACCGCCGTGTTGCCGAGTTCGCCACGGATCCAGTGGAATCCGAGGCCGACCCGCACGACGCCCTCCTCGTCATCTACACCGCCGCCATCATCGACCGCCCAGCCGGATCGATGCTCTCCCAGCGCAATTTGACGACGATGGCGATGCTCACAGGCAGGGTTACCGAAACCGACCACTCGAGCGTGTTCGTGAACTCCGGCCCGCTATTCCACATCGGCAACTTCCAGTTCGATTCGCTTCCTACGTTCGTCATGGGAGGAACGAACGTCTATGTCCGCCGGGTGGACGAAGCGGAGTTGCTCAAGCTCATCGAAGTCGAGAAGGTCACGTCGGCCTTCCTCATGCCGCCGACGATCATGAAGATGTTGGAACTGAACAAGGAGGCCGGATACGACATCAGTTCGCTGCGCTCCGGCCCATTCGCGCCGATCTGGGGCGACGCATTGCCGGCAGACGACCGCCTTTGGGCGCAGCACACCGGCGGGTTCGGTCAGACTGAGGTTACCGGGCTCGCCCTGCTTAACGCGTGGGGGAAATCCGGTATCGGAAACGCCGGTCGACCCTCACCGCTGTGTCAGGTGCGCATCGTCGACGGGCACGGCAACGAGGTACCCGACGGCACACCCGGCGAGATCGCGATCCGCGGCGATATCGTTCACCTGGGATATTGGAACCGTCCGCAGACCAACGCGGCGCGAATGCACAACGGCTGGTGGCACACTCGTGATCAAGGGCGTCGCGAGGCCGACGGCACCATCGAGTTCATCGGCACGCTGACCCGCATGATCAAGTCGGCAGCCGAAAACATCTATCCCCCCGAGGTGGAGACCTGCCTGACCGCACATCCAGCCGTCAAGCAGGCCGCGATCATCGGCGTGCCCGATCCGAAGTTCACGCAGTCGGTCAAGGCGATCGTCGTCCTCAAGGAGGGGCAGACGCTCACCGCCGCCGACATCATCGAACACTGTCGCGAGCGCATCGCGTCCTACAAGAAGCCGAAGTTCGTCGAGTTCGTGGAGGTGATCCCGACCGTGAACGGGGTGACCGATTACGACGCGCTCGACGCGGCCTACGGCGGCGGCGGCTATCCGGGCGGCGCCAACGTCGCGCGGTAGGAGACGCCACCTGCTCGCAGAGCGATTGGCCAGACCGTGATCTGCTAAGACAGCACCTCGATAAGAGTCGAGTCGGCTTCGCCAACCATGAAAGTTTCAGCTGCTTCGAGGTAGCGACGCCAATGGCGTTGCGCGGCTTCGAAGTCGCCGTCTGAGAGCAGTTTGACCAGACGGGCGTATGCGCGCTGGGCCTGTTTGTTCACGGTGCTGCTGGATCCGCGCGGGTGCGATGCGATGAACAACGCGTTGTGCGCGTCGATGATGTGGAACAGCATCTTGCTCAGCTCCGCCAGCGTCATGTTACCGGTCGCCTCGACGATGGCGGAGTGGATCTTGAGATCGTGCGCTGCGAAAGCGTCGTCGTCATCGACAAGTTCCTCGGCCTCGGCCGCCAATTCCCCGAGCGTGCGAATGGCGGACCTGCGCTTGGAGCCACCCAACATCCCCACCGCGGACACCTCGATCTCGGTGCGCGCCTGGTACACGTCGGTCAGCGGGGCGCCCTGGTACTGCAGGAGGATTCCCATGTAACGTGCGGCGACCGCCCCGTCAGGCTCCAGCACGCGTCCGCCACCGCGTGCCCCCCGCAGGACCGTGATGATCGCCTCGGACTCCAGGATCCGGAAAGCCTCACGCAGCGTTGGCCGGGAGACACCAAATTGCTGCATCAGGATGGCTTCGTTCGGGAGTAGTTCGCCCGGCTTCAGCTCACCGGTGACGATCTGGCGCCGAAGGGTTGCTGCCACCAGTTCACTGGCCTTCGGAATTTTGACGATCGTGGACTTCTTCATCGCGTCACACCGTTCCTCGTCGCCACAGACACCAGCACCGCCTACCCGATAGGAATGAGTCCATCTATCGGAATCATTTGATTGATTGTAATCTGATGACCATATCGCGCGCGTTCTGGCCAATGCGGCTGCCGCGTGGAGATGCCAGTTTCCGCGCCGGATACGGAAAGTCCACCAGGTGACCTGTGACTTTGATCTGCGGGTGCGTCGAGCGCAATGGCGCCGCTTGGGCCAGACCTTAGTTCTACTCGCCTACGTGGGCGGTATCGCCGCTCACCGGGTGCTCCTCATCTGCCCACGTACTTCGGTGGGCGCTTTTCTTGCATGGCCGCCAACGCCTCCGCCGCGTCCTCGGTCGCAGCGACCACCGCGAAGTGCGACGAGATGAGATCCAGTGCCGTGCGCCGGTCGACGTCGGCGGACTGGTAGGTGGCGCGTTTGATCATGCGGACGGTCACCGGGGCGTGCTGGGCGATCGACTGCGCGAACTTCACCGTCTCCTCTTCCAGGGTTTCCGGAGTGGCCAAACGGTTGACGAGTCCGATGCGAAGCGCCTCGTGGGCGTCGATGAAGTTCCCCGTCAAGAGCAACTCAAGGGCCTTGGACGTACCCACGATGCGCGGAAGATAGTAGGCGCCGCCGTCGCCGGGGGTCAATCCGACCCTGACGTAGCCCTCGGACACTCTCGCCGACATCGACATGATGCGCATATCGCACATCAGAGCCATGTCGAGACCTGCGCCTACCGCGACGCCGTTGATCGATGCGATCACCGGCTTGTCCAGATCCGCGAGTGTGTGAGCAATCTGATGGATCTCGTCGTGGAGTTGGCTCTTGCGCTGCAGGGGCGTCAGGTTGGGATTGGCGTTTGAGATGGAGGAGAGATCGACGCCCGAACAAAAGGCCTTGTCCCCCGTGCCGGTGAGGACCAGCACCCGCACCTCGTCGTCGTGCTTGGCAGCCCGTAGCAGTTCAGCCCACTCGCGGATCATCTCGAAAGTGAATGCGTTGCGCGCTTCGGGCCGGTTGAGCCGAATGGTGCCCACGCCGTCGCGCACCGACCATTGCAGTTCGTCCAACACGAGCCTCCTCCAGACCGGAGTCCTGTCGACAGAACTCCACTCGTCCACCGGGCACTAAATTAGTTAACATTTTTGCCGTTATAGGGCGCTCCATGACCGATGCGTCACCTACGGAGGGGCTAGCCGCGGGATTCACGCGGGACCGGGTGTAGATCACGCCGACCTGGTTTGCCGAGGCAGTGAGCAAGCCGCAAGCTACGCGCGCGACCGCCACGGCCAAACACGCGGGTCATGCCGAACATACGGCACAGCGCGGCGAGCTGCGGGCGGGAGCGGTGACCGACGAAGATCACTCGAGCAATTCGTAGATCGTGGCGTTCGCCGTTCCGCCGCCCTCGCACATGGTCTGCAGGCCGTAGCGGCCACCCGTGCGACGCATGTGGTGGATCAAGGTGGTGGCCAGCCGCGCGCCCGAGCAGCCCAGCGGGTGGCCCAACGCGATCGCGCCACCGACAGGGTTGAGCTTGTCGCGGGACACCCCGGTGTCCGCCTGCCACGCCAGCGGAACCGGGGCGAACGCCTCATTCACCTCGAAGAAGGCGATGTCGCCGAGATCCAAGCCGGAGCGCTTCAGGGCCAGCTGCGTCGCCGGTATGGGTCCGGTCAGCATCTTCACCGGGTCGTCGCCGGTGCAGACCGCGGTGTGCACGCGCGCGAGTGGCGTCATGCCGAGTTCGGCGGCCCGTTCCGACGTGGTGATGAGCACGGCGGCGGCCCCGTCGGAGATCTGTGATGCGTTGCCCGCCGTGATCTTTCCGCCGTCGAGGAACGGCGCTTTCAGCGTGGCCAGCTTCTCCACCGTCGACCCGCGCCGGATTCCCTCGTCAGCGATGACGTCGCCGGCCGCTGTGCGCACGGCAACGATCTCGTCGACGAAGAGCCCGTCGTCCTGCGCCGCCGCCGCACGCTCATGCGATTCGACCGAGTACTCGTCGAGCTGGGTACGGGACAGCCCGTACTGTTCGGCGATGAGTTCGGCGCCCGCCCCCTGGTTGAACCTTCCGTTGAAGCCCGGCGCCGTCAGCTCGGACGCGTACCGTTCGACCGCGGGCCCGCCCATGTCGCCGGTACCGGGGACGGTGGCGGCGCCCATCGGCACGTTGGACATCATCTCCACGCCTCCGGCGACGACGATGTCGGCCTGCCCGGACACCACAGCCGCCGCCGCCGTCGAGATGGCCTGCTGAGACGAGCCGCACTGCCGGTCCACCGTGAAGCCCGGCACCGATTCCGGCCATCCGGCGGCGAGCACCGCCATGCGACCGATGTTTCCGGACTGCTGGCCGATGCTGATGACGTTCCCCCAGTGCACATCCTCGACGAGCGCGGGATCCAGCCCCGCGCGCGCGATGAGTTCGTTGAGTACGGTGGCCGAGACTTCGACGGCATGCAGGCCCGCCAGACCGCCGTTGCGCTTGCCTATCGGTGTCCGCACCGCGGCGGCGATGACCGCATCTCGCATCGCAAATCCCTCTCTTTGCCAAATCAGTTGAATTTATTAGATACTTTGTACACCACCTTGGGCGCCCAGCACCGGGTGAGTTACCTTCTGAATAAGTAAACGGTTTAGCTGCCGCTTAACGACTGGTTGGGATGTACCGGATGACGAGTGCCTTGGTGCCGCCTTTCCGCGCGCTGCCACCCGAAACGGAGGGCCTGCGCACCGAGGTGCGGCAGTACATCCACGACGACCGTGCCCAACACGGCTGGACGCCGCGGGTCGACTCGTGGATCGCCTCGTGGGATCCCGGGTTCAGCCGCCGACTCGGCGCCAGGGGATGGCTGGGCATGACGTTTCCCCGCGAATACGGGGGAGGCGGATTCGGCCACGTCGAACGATTCGTCGTGATTGAGGAACTCCTCGCCGCCGGCGCCCCGGTGGCCGCGCACTGGGTCGCCGACCGCCAAGCGGGACCATCGCTCCTGAAGTACGGGAATGAGCAGCAGCGGCAGCGCTACCTGCCGGCCATCGCCCGCGGCGAGTGTTATTTCGCGATCGGCATGAGCGAGCCGGAGTCCGGGTCCGACCTGGCCAGTGTGAAGACGCGCGGCGTTCGCGTCGATGGCGGGTGGGAGCTGACCGGCACCAAGGTGTGGACTTCGGGCGCACACCACGCTCACGCGTTCGTCGTGCTGGCCCGCACGTCCGAACTCGACGTCGCGAAGCGTCATGAGGGGCTCAGTCAGTTCGTGGTCCCTCTGGACTCCCCCGGCCTCGACATCCGGCCGATCAGGCTGCTCACTGGGGCGCATCACTTCAACGAGGTGGCATTGTCGAAGGTTTTCGTGCCCGATGAGATGGTGCTCGGCGATATCGGGGACGGCTGGGCGCAGGTCACCTCCGAGTTGGGATTCGAACGCAGCGGGCCCGAGCGCATCCTTTCCACCCAACCGCTGCTCGAGGCGCTTGCCCGCACTTTCAAGAGCGACATGCATCGGGAGTATCCCTGGGCGGCTTCCGATCTCGGTGATCTGGTGTCCCAGCTTGCGACCCTGCGGCAGATGTCCGCTTCGGTGGCCGCCGCGTTGAGCCGCGGCGAGCCGGTTGGGATCGCCGCCGCGGTCATCAAGGATCTCGGCACGCGCTACGAGGGCGCGGTGGTGGACACGGCCAGCGCTGCGGCAGTCGTGCGCCCGGGCGTGCACGCGGACGACGACGTGGCCCGGCTGCTGGCCGAGGGCATCCTGCATGCTCCCGGCTTCACGCTTCGGGGAGGAACCAACGAGATCCTCAGCGGCGTCGTCGCACGCGGTTTGGGGCTGCGATGACGACGGCGACCGACGACGCCGACCTGCTCGCGGTTCGCAAACTGGCCGATGACATTCTCGCGTCGAGCACCGAGCCCCTGCTCGACGTGCAGCGCGTGGATCTCGAGTACAGCCCTGAACTCTGGAGCACGCTGACCGGCGCCGGCCTGACTCTGTTGACCACGCCGGAAGCGCGCGGGGGCGCCGGCGCGAGTCTGCGGGAACTAGCGGTGGTGCTCGAGGCGTGCGGGTACCACGCGGCCCCGGTCCCGCTGGCCGAGCACGACCTGTTGGCATCGTGGCTAGTGGGTATCGCTGACCTGCCCGCAGATTTTGGCGTCATGACGGCTGCGGTGACCGATCAGCAGCTGCGCGAGCGCCGGCTCACCGCCGTGCTCGACGATGTGCCCTGGGCCGGTGCCGCAGAGGCGCTCGTCGTCGCCGGCGACGGGTTTATCGCCAAGGTCCCACTGGCAGCGGCTCGGATCGACCCGGTCCTCGACATCGCCGGCCAGCCGGGCGGTCGGGTGCACATCGATATTCAGCTTGAGCCCGAGTGGTGCATCGAGGTGGCGGGGTCGCCGGCACAAGAGTTCCGCCTGCGCGGCGCGCTGGCGCGGTCGGTGCAGACATGCGGGGCGCTTTCACGTGCGCTCGCATTGACATGTGAGCACGCCCAGCAGCGTGAACAGTTCGGCCGGCCCATCGCGAAATTCCAGGCGGTGCAGGCACTCATCGCCAGCGCCGCGAGTTCGATCGCGCTGGCGAAGGCGGCCTCGGAGTTTGCCGTCGAAGCCGTGACCGCCCACGGCTTCGATACCCCACCCGGCGTGTTCGCGGTGTCCGTCGCGAAGATCGAAGCCGCCCGCGCCGCCACGTTGGTGGCGCGCAACGCGCATCAGGTACACGGCGCGATCGGGTTCACCCTCGACCACCGGCTGCGCCACTTCACCTCTCGGGCACTGGCGTGGCGCGCGGAGTTCGGGGTGCAGCGGCAATGGCAACACCGTCTCGGCGAACTGGTGCTCGAATCACCCGACGGCGTATGGGAAGTCGTCACCGCACTGAGCAGCGGCGTCTTCTAGTCCGACCAACAACGTAGTCAGCTAGTCATCTGGAACCGGAGGAATCGTGCGCAGAGACATCTTCGAACCCGAACACGACGAATTTCGAGCGACCGCCAGGGCGTTCTTCGAAACCAGCTGCGTGCCCCACGTCGAGGAGTGGGAGCAGCGCGGCTACACCGATCGAGAGCCGTGGCTGGAAGCCGGCAAGCTTGGGCTGCTCGGCTGGGAGGTGCCCGAGGAGTACGGCGGCATGGGCATCAAGGACTTCCGCTACAACGCGATCGTCAACGAGGAGTTCTGGCTCACCGGAAGCGTCGGGCTGGGATTGGGTGTGCAGAACGACATCCTCGCCGGCTATTTCACCGAGCTGACCACCGACGAGCAAAAGAAGCGCTGGCTGCCCGGTTACGTCACGGGTGAGCTGATCACCGCGATCGCGATGTCGGAACCCGGCGCCGGCTCTGACCTCGCCAACATCAAGACTTCGGCGCGCCGCGACGGCAGCGACTTCATCGTCAACGGCGCGAAGACGTTCATCTCCAACGGGCTGCTTGCCGACCTCGTCGTCGTCGCCTGTCGCACCAATCCCGACGCCGACAAGCCGCACAAGGGTTTGAGTCTCATCATCGTGGAGAGCGGAATGCCCGGATTCGAACGCGGCCGCAAGCTCGACAAGATCGGTCAAAAGTCCGCCGACACAGCCGAACTCATCTTCACCGACGTTCGGGTGCCCGCCGAGAATCTGCTCGGCGAAGAGGGCAGAGGCTTCTACCATCTGATGCGGAACCTGCCCGCCGAACGCCTCGGTATCGCAATCCACGCGGCGGCGGCGGCTCGACGGGCCCTGGATCTCTCCGTTCAGTACGCGCGCGATCGCAAGGCCTTCGGTCAGCCGATCGGCACCTTCCAGGTGAACCGGCACGCGATCGCCCAGATGCGGACCGAGTTGGACGTCATGCAGACCTATATCGACAAATGCATCATGGCGGTCAACAGTGGGGATCTCAGCGCCGACGAAGCAGCCGGAGCGAAGTGGTTCGCGACCGAGACACAGTGGAAGATCATCGACCGGTGCCTGCAGCTGCACGGCGGCTATGGCTACATCAACGAGTACGAGATCGCGCGCCTGTGGCGCGACTCTCGCGTTCAGCGGATCTACGGCGGCACCAACGAGATCATGCTCGACATCGTTGGCAAGGGGCTGGGATTCTGACGGGTGGCCGCGACGCGGTCGTCGTGGCGACCGCTCATACTCAGATCGGCCGGGCCTTCAAGGGCTCACTCGTGGACGAACGCGCAGACGAACTGTGCGTCACCGCCATTCAGGCCACGATGGCGCGCGCATAGTCTGAATACGAGATCGGGTGTCGCAGGTGTCGCTGTACTCCCATTCAGTAATTCTTGATTGTGGCTGGGAGAGTTCCAATCTCGAAGATAGGGCCGGCTTCGGAAGGCTCCGTGATGTGTCCCCACATTTGACGCCCGGCCTGCTCTGCCGGCATGGGCTCGCCGCGGCTGATGCTGTCCCTGGTTGCACCGGCCGCGGGGCAGTCTCGGGGGTCGACCTCGGCGATGTGGTGCACGCCGGGCGATTCGACCAGGCCAAGCCGGAAGCCAATCACCCGCGGACCGACTCCTCGACGCTTGCGCTCGAGTGCAACTGTGCGTACCCACATCTCGATGCCCGCCTTGGACGCGCTGTAGAACGACGCACCTTCCATCGGGATCTTGGCCGACAGTGACGACACCATCGCCAAGGTCGATTCGAGTCCCGGAGACACCGCCTCGAGGAAGGCATTGCCCAGCCACAGCGCCGCAGCGTGATTGGCGATCAGATGTTCGCGCACGCGCCCCTTATCGACCTCGCCGGCGTACCCGTAGGGTCCTTCCATGAATGCGTTGTGAACAAAGACGACCCGGCTGCCATCGAACTGCCTGAGTTCCTTCGCCATGCTCTCCGCGGCACGTTCCCAGTCATCTGGCACGGACAGATCGAGCGGAATGTTCTCAAGCTGTCCAGCGGTTCCGCGAGACATGTTGATGACGCGTGCGTCCGGATACGGGACTGTGCTGGCCAGGCCGGCTCCGACGCCCTTCGTGGCACCGGAGATCCACACGACGGTGTCGGCCCGACGTTTGCCATTCACGCTCATTGGTTGCGCACTCCCACGGTCAGGTCCCGCGGACGCAATACCGGCAGAACGTCATCGCGACCAAACCACGAAGGCGCGGGATGCGAGCCAGCCGGCGGCCTGGCCCAGTCCACCCATGGCCCCCAGTCCTGCCTGGTCATCTTGCTCGCGTGGTCAGGGTCATGCGCGGCCGCGGCAGCGGCGTACCGTTCGGCCGCCTTGCGCGCCTCGGGCAGGATCCACCAGTCCTCTTCCGAACGCCACTTCCCATCACCGGCGTACTGAATCACTTGCACCGAGGGAAAGCCGATCGGGGCACCCCCGGGCTCAGGGTTGTCCGCCCAATTCTCAACCTCGTAGACGACCCGGTCCCCGTCGATGTTGTACCACTTCAGCGGCGTGTAGATCTGCGGCACGGCCGCCATCGCACCCTCGACCCACACCTTGATCTCTGCCGGTCCCCGGAACCAGCCCCAAAAGTGTTCGCGGTAGACGGCGTCATCGGTGAACAACGCCGCCCAGGACGCCCAATCCTCGAATACCGGCCCGGTCATGTAGTACGTCTTGAACGCAGCCTCGACTTCGTCGCGAGTAAACATCCTGCAGCACAACCCTTCCCAATTTTCGTACGGCTATGGCGCCGCCCGTATAGCGTTGTTACTATAGCGCTGATATATGGATTGGCAAACTGTACTGATCATCTGGAGAAGCCGATCGTGACAGCTGCGCGAGCCAGGCACGCCCGAGCCCCCCTCAGCAGGGACGCCGTTGTCATGGCGGCGTTGCGGATCACTCACGAAGAAGGGCTCTCGGCGCTTACCGTGCGGCGGTTGTGCGCCGAGCTGTCGGTCGGAGCGCCGACCGTCTATTACCACGCGGGCAGCATGCAGGAGCTGTACGAATTGGTCAGTGACGCTGTCATAGCTCAGATCGAGGTTCCCCTCGAGGGTAGCTGGCAAGACAGGGTGATCGACCTTGTCGCGCGGACCCGCGCCATCTTCGCCCGCCACCCCGGAGTTGCCGCCTTCGTCAACGGTCATCACCCTCTGCCAGCGGCGATCGGACTCGCCGACGCAACCATAGGCATACTCCTCGAGGAGCTCGACCACTCGACAGCCTTGACCGCCTACCACGTCATCACCGTCTACAACATGGGGCAGATGCTCATCGACGGTGCAGAGACGGCGTCGAAAGGGCGGCCTGTCAATCCCACGTTCCTGCCCCACGGAAAGTCGCCCGCGCGCTATCGCTCCTTATCAGAGGTCCGTTCGGTAACAGGACATCTCGACCCTGGAGATACCCACTTGCAGGGCTTGCGCTGGATCCTGTTCGGCGCCCGACACAATTCGCGACTCCCCGAAGAGGAAGGCACATTAACTGGTGACTGAATCAAACGCGCGCCGAGACGAGCTCATTGGGGTTGCATGGGAACCATGGCATCTGTTCAGCGAGGGCAAAATTGACGAAGGCCTGAGTCTGCTGTCCGATGACGGAACGTTCTGGGAAGTGTCCAGCCGCGAGTCGCGCCCCATGCCTGAGATGAAAACCTTTATCGCGCAATTGCTCTCGATCGTTCCGATTCGCTTCACCTTGATCGATGCGATCGTGGAGGGCAACCGGGCCGTGCTCCTGGCGGAGAGCGAGGGCCACATCGACGCCAACGAGTATTACCGGAACGCGTACTCCTTCGTCGTGCGGGTCGATCCCGCCTCCGGGCAAGTCGTCTCAGTACGCGAATACAGTGACACATTGCATGGCTTCAAAGTTCTGGTGCCCGTTCTGCGGCGGGCAAGCATCGCAAGAAATGAAACCTCGAAGTCGGCCGAGGTCATCGAGAGCTGAGGGAGCCATGACGGAAGTGCGTTTCGATGGCCAGGTCGTGATCGTGACGGGCGCCGGACGAGGTATGGGCAGAGCGCATGCGCTGCTATTGGCCGAACGCGGAGCCACTGTCGTGGTGAACGACGTGGGAAGCGGCATGCACGGCAGCGGCAGCGATACTGGCCCGGCGGACGACGTCGTCGCCGAGATCCAAACCAGGGGCGGCAACGCGATCGCGAATTTCGACGATGTGTCGACGTCTCGCGGATGCGATGCGCTGGTTGCGGCGGCGGTCTCCGAATTCGGTCGGGTGGACGCGGTGCTGCACAACGCGGGGGTGTTCACGTTCACCCCGCTGGCGCAAATTCACGACGGCACCTGGGACCATATCCGCAGCGTCTCGCTAGACGCGTCGCTGTTCCTGACTCGCGCAGCGTGGCCGCACTTCGTCGCGCAGGGCGGCGGGTCGGTTCTCTACATCTCTTCCGGAGCCGGCCTGGACGGGTCGCCGACACTCGCGCATTACGGTGCGGCCAAGACCGGAATGATGGGTTTGGCCCGCGTGGCCGCCCACGAGGGCGCTTCGGCCAACATCCGCGCCAACGTGCTCGCCGTCGGTGCGCATACCCGGATGACCGCCCATATGCTGAAGGACAGCCCCAACCTGGAGAAGTTCTGGGAGAACTATTATCGCCCGGAGCTGGTCAGTGCCGCGGCGGCGTGGCTGGTTCACCCCGACTGCACGGCGAACGGCCGGTTTTACGAGGCGATGGGCAGCCGAGTAGCGAGGTTCGACTACGTCGAGTCACGCGGTCTGTGTCACCTCGATCTCACAGTCGACGATGTGCGCGACCACTTCACAGAGATCGATAAATTCGGAGACCTCGGGAGCAGCCACGTGTTCGAGGACCAGGTCGCCCACGGCGAGTTCCTCATGAAACTTCATATCGAAATGGGCGCCACGCCGCCGGAACCCGACGCCGTTATGCCGCAACAAGTGTGAACCTCGGGAAACCCGAGCTTCACCATCTGGAAGCGGCTGTTATGGCGATGAGAATTCATGAATATGGAGTCTCAAGGGCGTCGGCATGATCAGTTTTCTCGAGCACCTGCCGGTCTGATGGGGGCTCATTCGAGCAGGTCGACGACTGAACCCGCGACCCCGGAGCTGCGCAACCGGGCGCTGGTCGCAAGAATATGCTTGCGCCACAGCGCTTCCGCCCCGGCCGCGTCCTTATCCGCGATGAGTTCGACGACCTTCGTGTGAGTGCGGGTGGCCGCCGCCGCACTGGCGGCCGACGAAGGACTCGAACCGCCGTTGTCATCGACGTAGCTCTGCGTCGCGAGCTCGATGATGTGGCGGATCACATCGCTGAGGACCGCGAGCGTCTGATTTCCCGCCATGTCGATGACCAACCGGTGGAACTCGTTCTGCAGTTCGAGCAGGTGCCCGGGGTCCACGTTCACGTCGCGCTCGGCGGTCACCGCTTCGCGCAGGCGTTTCAAGTCGTCGGCGCTCCGATTGCGCGCGAGCATCGCAACACAGGGTCCCTCGATGGCCGCGGCTGCGGTGAACACGTCCGCGGTCGTCGCCTGGCGGTACTCCAGCAGCAGTCCGGCGTAGTGAGCGGCCTTCTGCACGCGCGGCACGCTTACCTCGATGCCGCCGCGCGAGCCTCGTTTGACGACGACGAGCGACTCGGATTCGAGCACCCTGATCGCCTCGCGTAGCGTGGGCCTTGAAACGCCGAACTGGTTGAGCAAATCTGCTTCACTAGGCAGCACGTCCCCCTCGGTGAGCTCGCCGCGGATGATTCTCCGGCGCAGCTGGCGTGCGATGACGTCCGCAGCGCGTCCGACGGGCTCGCCATCGCCCTTTACCTTCACCGGCATCGCTCTACTTTAAACACCCGGCTCTTGATCGATGGGTAGGCAGGGCGGCTCTGAGCAGCGCGCCCCTCCGGTCCATCGCCTCAGTGGCGGGCTTCAGCCGCGTACCGCCGTCAATCCCTCCCACAGCGCGTCGATGATTTCCCGCTGGGCGGCCGGCGACGGCGGTTGCCGGCCCGGGGCCCGGATAGTCCGCATGTACATGACGCCGATCAGCGCATCTGCCGCCCATCGGACGTCCGCATCGGGCGGTAAAAGCCGCTCCCGTACGGCGCTTTCCAACAGACCCACGAGCCGCTTACCCGCCTTGGCGATCACCTTGTCCTGGAATGCGGCGTAGAGCTCCGGGTGCCGCGGAGCGTCCGCGATCAGGCGCAGCTGAATAGACAGCATCTCCGGTGCCATGACCCTACCCAGGTGCGCGACGATGGCGTCGAGCTCGGCTCGCACGCCGGCCTCCGGTCGCGGCCGCGGCCACTCGATGAGCCGCTCCAGCGTGTCGAGAATCAACGCATCCCGATTCGGCCACCGCAGCAGCAGGCTCGGGCGGGCGACTCCCGAACGGCGCGCGACGCCGCGCATGCTGAACCCCTCGAACCCGCGCGCGGCCAGTTCCTGCTTGGCCGCGGCGTAAACACGGTTTTCCGTCGACGGATCGCGGGGCCGCCCCGGAGCCGATACCGGGTGGACGTCCATGTCAGGCTCCTGGCTATTTCAGCAAGGCCAGCCCGTTGTCGCGCAAGAATTCCCGGCGACGCGTCTCGTCGAGACCCTCGACCTTTAGATACATCTCGGCCGGCTCGCGCAGCCCCTCGGCGTGCGGCCAGTCGGACCCCATGACAAGGGCCTCGGTTCCGCCGAGCGCCTCGACGAGCTTGACCGTGTCGTCCTCGGGGTAGGGCACGACGTTGACGTGTCGCTTGAAGATCTCGCTGGGCCGTTCGGTGAGTGGCCCTCCGAGCCACGGGCCCAGCCGCGCCATGCCGCGACTCTTGTCCATGTGGCTGATGAAGTGAGGAATCCACGCTGCACCGTGCTCGCTGACCAGAACCCGAATGTCGGGGAACCGCCCGAAGAGGTTGTCGAAGATCAGCGCTGACAGGGTGTCGGTGATCGGCCGCTCACCGTAGGTGTTCTGCCACTGCCAGGCGGAGAACTGGAACGGCGGCCCCATCTTCCAGCCCCACTGCGAAGCGACGTGCTCCTGATAATGATTCTCCGAAATGTGATAGCAAATCACCGCTTTCGCTTCGTTGATGCGAGCCCAGAAGGGGTCGAAGTACGGGTCACCGGGACTACGGCCGTACGCCGGTCCGGTGCACAGGTAGATGAAACGCGCTCCGGCATCGAGGACCCGATCGAGCTCGGCGACCGCGCGGTCGAGGTCGCGCAGCGAGTTCAGCGCCGGCGCATAGATGGTGTCTTTGTAGTTGAATCCCCAGTCCTCGTCGATCCACTTGTTGAACGACTCGAAGTTGTCATACAGCGGATCGATGCCGTCGAGGAAGGGCTCCGCCAGCAGCGCCCAGCCGCCCGGATACATGATGGACCGCTCGATCTGTTGCTCAGCGAGCTGTTTGATCCGCGCGTCTCTGTCGAGGTACTCGATCTGGACCGGCTCGAAGAACCGTTCGGCGTCGGCGGCGTTACCCGACGCTCGCTGCTTGAGCATCTCGACCAGCGAGCCCGGAACGTAGGCCTTGTCCGGGTCGGTCTCGAACGCCGTAACAATGCGCTCGTTGGCGAGAAGCGCCTTGCCGCCGGTCGGGGTATCGATCAGATGCACCGCGGTGTCGAGCTTCTCCTTGGGCATGAATCTGGTGAAGCAGTCCTTGGCCTCGTAGGAGTGCTGATCGAAGTCGACCAGCTTGTAGGGCAGTGGACCGACGGTGTCCTGTATCAGGGCCATCTCTCGTCTCCATCCTTGGGGTGTAGCTCAATAATATACCGCATTGGCACTTAATCACGCCAGATCGAACTTCGGTGCCCGAACCGTTTGATTCAGAGTCGTAGCACTTGCCAGTAGTTGACAAGTGTGTCGAAACCCACATAGCGTGACCAAGGCGGCCTGAACTACGGCGATCGGCGGCGCAGCTCACGCAGAGCTCATTACAACGAAGTGAGGGACAAAACCATGGGCAAGTTGGACGGCCGCGTTGCATTCATCACCGGCGCGGGTCGGGGCCAGGGCCGAGCTCATGCGGTGCGACTGGCCGAAGAGGGCGCTGACATCATCGCCGTCGATATCTGCGCCGACCTTCCCACGGTGCCGTATCCACTGGCCTCGATCGACGATCTCGAGCACACCGCGAAGCTCGTGGACGAGGCCGGGACACGCGCCGTCACCAAAGTTGCCGACGTGCGGGACATCACCGCTCTGCGCACTGCCTTCAACGAAGGTGTCGCCGAACTCGGTGGGCGCATCGACATCGTGGTGGCCAACGCGGGAATCATGCACTTCGGCGACATGGATGAGAACCACGAGAACGACGACGCGTCGTGGGAACTCGCGGTCGCCGTCCTGCTCGGGGGGGTGCGCAACACCATCAAGGTGGCCAGGCAGCCCTTGATCGACGGCGGGCGCGGCGGTTCGATCATCATCACCAGCTCGGCTGCCGGACTCAAGGGCATGTCCGACGGAAACGGTGGCCCGGATGGCTACGTGGCGTCCAAGCACGCCGTTGTCGGGCTTATGCGCACCTATGCCAACCTCCTTGCCCCGCACAACATTCGGGTGAATACGATCCATCCGACCGGCGTGATGACTCCGATGATCATGAATGACTCGTTCGTCGCGTGGGTGGCGACCCATCCGGAGATCGCCGACCGGATGACCAACCCGATGCCGGTGCCCGCACTCGACCCCAGGGACGTCAGCCATACCGTGGCCTTCCTCGCCTCCGACGAGGCGAAGTACATCACCGGCGTGACGCTGCCTGTCGACGCCGGCTTCAACGCCCGGTTGTAAATCACTGAACTGCAACCGATATGGCGGGGACTTCGCCGTACCCGCCATGCCTCGGTGGCCGCAACATCAAGCCTGCAAACCAGCAGTTAGGATGGCCGCAAGTTCGCGGTAAGCACTCGCATCGTCGAGACCCAGCTCGCGGCGAACCGCACCCCGCTGTATCCGGACCATCATCGTGGCGGCCATGTCGGCGGCGAACACCGCATGTACCGGTCGGAACTCGCCGGCCGCGACACCTTCGCCGACCAGTTCCGACACGCGTCGCGTCGCGATGCGCATGTTTCTGGCGTATACCTCCCGAGCCGCGGCGTGGGAGTTGACGTCCGCCATGAATGCGTCTGAGGCGACATCCAGCGCGGCGCCCACGGCGGACAGGTAGGCGGTGATCCGGTCGCGAGCGCCCGTCGCGGCGGCGACCTCGCGTTCGACGTCCTCGGTGGCTCGACGGAAGAAGTGGACGACCACGGATCGGATCAGCTGCTCGCGACTGTCGACCAGCTTGTACAGCGTCGACTTCGAGCAGCCGCAGTGCGTTGCGACGTCGTCGAGGGTGAGGTCAATGAAACCGCGAGTCAAGAACATCTCCACGACGGCGTCGAATAGTTCGGCGTGGCGGTCGACGTTCGAAGGAGGCCTGCCGGTCACCACCGAATGATACTGCGAAACAGACTATAGTACGGTTTTGCGTATCGCCCCGCCGAACGATGGACGAGAGGAGCTCGTATGCCCGTCGACCGGCTGTTGCCCACCGACGAAGCCGCCGAACTGATCGCGCTCGCCCGTGACGTCGCCGACAAGGTGTTGGAGCCGATCGTCGACGAGCACGAGAAGAACGAGACGTATCCCGAGGGTGTCTTCGCACAATTGGGCGCGGCGGGCCTCCTGAGTCTGCCGCAGCCCGAGGAATGGGGTGGCGGCGGCCAGCCGTTCGAGGTCTACCTTCAGGTGCTCGAGGAACTCGCCGCGCGCTGGGCCGCCGTCGCGGTCGCAGTCAGCGTGCACAGCCTGTCGTCGCACCCACTGCTGACCTTCGGCACCGACGAGCAGAAGCAGCGCTGGCTCCCGGAGATGCTGTCGGGCAACCAGATCGGCGCCTACAGCTTGAGCGAGCCGCAGGCCGGTTCCGACCCGGCCGCACTGCGGTGCGCCGCGAAGGCGGACGGTGACGGATACATCCTGAACGGGTCTAAGTCGTGGATCACACACGGTGGTGTCGCGGACTTCTACACGCTGTTCGCACGCACGGGTGAAGGTTCAAAGGGCATCTCGTGTTTCCTGGTGCCAAGCGAGCTGGACGGACTGAGCTTCGGCAGACCCGAGGAGAAGATGGGTCTGCACGCCGTGCCCACCACATCGGCGTTCTACGACAACGCCCGCATCGACGGCGATCGGCGCATCGGCGCAGAGGGCCAGGGCCTGCACATCGCTTTCAGCGCGCTGGATGGCGGGCGGCTCGGCATCGCCGCAGTCGCCGTCGGCCTGGCGCAGGCCGCACTCGACGAGGCCACCCGATACGCCAACGAACGAACGGCCTTCGGCCGCAGGATCATCGACCACCAGGGGCTCGGTTTCCTACTCGCCGACATGAGCGCCGCGGTGGTCAGCGCCCGCGCCACATATCTCGATGCTGCACGCCGACGCGACCGCGGCAGGCCGTACGGCGCACAGGCTAGCGTTGCCAAGCTCGTCGCCACAGATGCCGCGATGAAGGTGACGACGGACGCCGTGCAGGTATTCGGCGGCGCCGGCTATACCCGCGACTACCGCGTGGAGCGCTATATGCGTGAGGCCAAGATCACGCAGATCTTCGAGGGCACCAACCAAATTCAGCGGCTCGTTATCGCGCGCGGGCTAGCCGACTGAGCGGGGAGGGCAGTACACCATGGACGAGTACACGACGATCACCGCCGACGTATCCGGACCCATCGCGCAGATCGCGCTAAATCGCCCGTCAGCGGCGAACACCATGAACCTCACCATGACCGAGGAACTGGCGGATGTCGCGGCTCGCTGCGCCTTCGCCGGCGTCAAGGCTGTTCTGCTGACAGGTACCGGCCGATTTTTCTGCGCGGGAGGCGATCTCGGGGACTTCTCGACAGCGCCCGATCCGGGACCGCACATCAAGAGGGTCGCGGATGCGCTGCACCGCGCGATGTCGACGTTCGCACGGATGGACGCGATCGTCATCACCGCTGTCAACGGTGTAGCCGCCGGCGCGGGAATGTCACTGGCAGCCAGCGGCGATCTCGTCGTGGCCGCCCGGTCGGCTTCGTTCACCATGGCCTATACCAGGGTGGGGTTGAGTCCGGATGGGAGCGCGTCCTTCGTTCTGCCGCGCCTCATCGGGTTGCGTCGCACGCAGGAGTTGATGCTGACGAACCGCACGCTGAGCGCAGATGAGGCACTGCAATGGAATCTGGTCAATGAGGTGGTCGATGACGATCGACTCGAGGCGCGGGCGACCGAACTTGCCGCGACGATCGCAGGCGGCTCAGCGGGCGCTCAGTCGTCGGTGAAGAAGCTGCTGCTCGCCACATGGGGTAGCGGGCTCGAGGAACAGATGGAGGCCGAGGGCCAGTTGATAGCGCGGAACGCCGCCAGCGCGGACGGCATCGAAGGCGTCGACGCGTTCGCGGCGAAGCGCGCCGCGCGATTCGCCTGACAGACAAGAATCCCTGGCGGTGGTGGACGAACGGCGACGTACTTCGCGCAGCGGGTGGGTCGTAGTCATTTCGCCACCCGGCCGTCGGCGTGTTGTCAACCCGTCTACTGCAGAGTGCGACTGTCCGACCGGTCCTGGCTTCAGCTGATCATCGACCAAATGTTGCACCGGTGAGGATCTGCAAACGCTGGACACCATTCGCGGCACCGGCCCGGCGGGAGGCACAGGTCGGCCCTGAGCCGACGAAAGCCAGCCTCCACACATCCCGTGGTGCAGACGATCGGCCTGAGCCGACGGATCGAGGACGGTTTCGAGGCCCTTCACGAGGCTCGTGTCATGAAGGTGTTCGTCGATCCGACGCAGTTAATGTCACACCAACGATGCGAAACCTGGTGCATCCGCATCGACTTCGACGCCCTTGATCATGCCCACCAACCGATTGATGGCACGCCCGGAGGATTCCGCGTACTCGATACCGCACAGCGCGTTGAAGTTGCAGATCATCACATCGGTGACGAAGCCGGAATCTAGATACGGGGACAAGCGCTTCATCACCTGTTCGGGAGTGCCGACGAAATTGACCTTGTCGACGGCCTCCTTGGGCACCTTGTTGCACGAATCGAGGACATAGTCGCGGTCGTACCACGGACACATGGCGTCACGGGAGAAGATCCAATCGTAACCCCACGGATGCTGGAGGCCCCACTTCTTGAAGGTCGCGGTAGTTGGCGTGTACGCCAGGGTATTCCACCTGATGAACGGATGGTCGCGCAGCTTGTCACAGGTCGCCTCATCGTCGTCGACCACGAGGAATACCAGCAGTGCGATCGCGTGTGAATCGGGGTCACGGCCCGCGCGCTCGGCATGATCGCGGACGATCTTGACCTTGTCGATGAACGATTGTGGGTCGTCCTCGGTGTGACCCGGCGCGGCGGTGATCCAGCCGTCCGCGACGGCACCGGCCAAGTACAGGTTGTCTGGACTCCCGCCGGCAACCCAGAACGGTGGTGGTTCAGCGCCGTAGGGACCCAGATCGAACTTGGCGCGCCGCATCTTCCATACCCGGCCGTCGTAATCGACCTCTTCGTTCGTATCCAGGAACGATCGCATGATGTGCGAGGCGTCCCACAGCTTGTCATTGGCCCCTTTTCGCGCGATACCGTAGGGCTTCATCTGCTTGTTCTCGCCGTTGGCGAGGACCATCGTGATTCGGCCCTGCGTCGCGTGATCGAGTGTCAACAGCGTCTGCGCCAACACGTTTGGCGCGCGTCGAACGACGTCGACGGGACCATAGAAGAACTTGATTTTCGAGGTCTTGGCGGCGGCGGCAGTGATCAGCGTGCCCGGCTCGTAGAAGGCGTCGAAGGACGGAATGTACTCGGCAGCCGTGGTGATGTCGGGCGTCCACAGACAAATCGGATGGCTGAAGCACATCTGATCGCCATAGATCACCCAGTCCATCCCCGCGGCCTCCGCCTGCACGGCGCTCTCGATACACCGATCGAAGGGCGGATACATCGCTCCATAGGCTCCCACGCGCATGGTTGACCTCTCTCCGACAATATTTACGTACTGTGTACACAAATATAGATCGGTTGGGTACGCCCTGTCTGCAGTTCGCGGCATTCGCCAGGTAGATTGAGCCGATGACGTCAAGAGCCGACGACTCGCCCGCGACCGCGGCTGAGGCTCCGCGGCGGCGCGGCCGACCGACTCGCCGCAGCGGCGTCGCTGACCTCAGCCACGCTGAGATCATCCAGGCATCACTCGAATGCGTTCGCAGTGACGGACTGAAGGCGCTGACGATACGCAAAGTCGCTACCCTGCTTCAGGTTTCACCGATGGCGCTCTACCAGCATTTCCCAGACAAGAGGCGGTTGAACGAGGCGGTCGTCGACGCTGCGCTCAGCGAAGTTCGACAACAACCCCGCGGGGACGAGCCGTGGACCGATTGGCTGGTGTCCCAAGCGCTCGAGTCGATGCGGGTGTTCCAGGTCTATCCCGGCACGGCCGCGCACATCTTGGACCACGGGATCTTCGGTTACGGGCACCAATCCATGCGCATTGCCGACCAGATCTTTGCCGTGCTCCTCGAAGCCGGGTTCGATCAGCGCAGCGCGTTAAAGATCTACACGACCTGCCTCTGCTTCGTCGCCGGTCTGATCCACACCAATGTCGAACTGCCCGTTGGGATCTCGGCGAGGGAATTTCCGGCTATAGGCGCACTGACGCGGCAAGCCGTCAAAGGCTTGGACGCAGAACACATCGCTGAGTACGGCTTGCGATGCCTCCTGACCGGCGTGGCCGCCGCCTCTATCGAGAGTACTTGAGTGACCTAACGTTCCGTCAAGCTCGCCGTCATCACCGTCGTCACCGTCGTCACCCACTCACCCGAGGTCATTGCCCCAATGTGGGACGGTCGCCGCGAACCCTATCAGGTCGCAGCCGCACGCGCACTTGGATGGCGTAGATGTGCGCGAATAGTTCTGTTGTCGCCGTTGATGTTTCCCGCAATTAGGGCGACCATCAACGAGTAGACATCGATGCTCGACGTACAGGAACGAC
Source organism: Mycobacterium sp. E3247 (assembly GCF_001667785.1). Lineage (NCBI taxonomy): Bacteria > Bacillati > Actinomycetota > Actinomycetes > Mycobacteriales > Mycobacteriaceae > Mycobacterium > Mycobacterium sp. E3247. The sequence goes on from NZ_LZJG01000213.1 coordinate 24,868, forward strand.
CAACCCAGACGCCAGCCAAGTTGCCAACACGCCTGCGCCGCCCCCAAGCATCGCGGGCAGAAACTGCGAACGCGGCAACGCCCCGAATGGGAGTGCCGGATCAAGCTGGTACGAAACCGCTTGAAGCTGAGCGCCCTCGTGTCGTAGGACTGCAGCGTCATCGACTGTATCGCGACGGCTGATACCCCGTAGTCGCCTGCAGGGCATTCAACTCGTCGGTGCCGATCCACCTGATCCATGCCGGCATCGATACCCGCTAGGTTAGTGGCTCGATCCGCACATTCAGACGTACACCATGTTGTCGGGCCTGCCCGGGCTTGATTATGTCGGCGAAGTTCGGATCGAGCCTTGCAACGAGGGCTCATCGATCACTTGGGGCGCAAGCTTCGCGCCGCGAATCCCGGGCACGGGCAATCTCATCCGCCTCGCGATGAGTATGGCCATCGGCCACACGGCAAGCGCACTTACCCGAGAAGCAGATCGCCGGGACAGCACGTCGCAATGAGCCGTCAAAGGTGTCGGGCGACCAGTCGGACGCGACATTCGTGTGTAGCGAGGTAGCGACCGGCCCAGGTCACCGAAAACCGTAGACCGAGGCGTAATACCCCATACCGCATACGATCACCGTGGATACAGACCGGCTTATCTCCATCGACCGCTAGCAGGCAAGCCAGGCTGTGAGCTCACGGGACAAGGCCGCCATCGTCGGGGATTTGCAAAGATTGCAGAGTTCGCAAAGGCGATTGGCAGCGCTCATCCGGACCACTTCATCGCTGCGGACTCAGTATCGCCGGCAACGTTTTTAAAGGCATCTGCACACTGGGCGCCTGAATCCGCCGACGTCTTACGCGCCGTGCCGTTAGATCTGATGACCGCAGTGCACGCAGGCCAGGAGTTTGTCTTTCACTGCGAACCACCTTGCGCGGGAACAGAACTGACAGGACCGATGCGACTCGAGACGGTTCAAGTCAACACATCTACGGCGGGCCCACGCCCCGCAACGGCCTCGGCGAGCCTGCGTCGTTCAGCAGGATCGGTCAGGTCGGCGGCAATCACCTCGACGCGAATACCTGTGGGGGCAAGTTCATCGGCCAACTCACGCAATCTCGCCTCGCGATGAGCGATCAAGGTGACGCCGAAGCCGCGCCGCGCGAGCGTGCGGGCGATTTCCGCGCCGATACCCGACGATGCCCCGGTGACAAGACATGTTCCGGCGGCGGCGGTGGCAACATAATGGGGCGCAAATGTACGCACATACATTAATCGGCTGGCTGGCCAAACGCGATATTGCCGTTAAGGAAGCCTTCCCGGTCGGGAAATACTGATCGATCGACGAGTTCGACGAGCAGCCTGTCCCGAGTCGCCGTGGTAGGCGAAGCCGAACAGCACAGCGTCGACAATCGCGCCGGCAACGCATGGAAGACCGTACTTTTCGAGCTCCGCCGATTCTGCGATAATGTCGTCCGCCAGTATCCCAAGTGATGTATGGGCCGTGATCCATCGCCCCACATCGTGCCCGGCACCGCTGCAGCCGGTGCCCGACAGAATCGTCGTACCTGGAAACTCAGGGATTCAGCCACTTTGGGATTCGACGTCAGCTTGGCACAACCGCATTGGCCAAGCCGACGTAGCCGATGCCTGCTGGCGGCCCATCTGATCGCCTGCCGCGCAACGCAGCAACCAACCGACCCATATTTGCCGCTGAATCCATTGCCAGGCTGAGATCGCCCGCCGGAGCGTGATCGAGCAGGATCAGCTCGTCGATACCCGCTTCAACGTAGGCCTTGAGCCGGTCGGCGGCTTCCTCCGCGGTCCCACTCACATGCGCGACATCCTTGACCGCTTGCGGCGATACCTTGCGCGCCTCGGTGTACCACTCGGCTTTCGTCATCCGTTCAGGAACCAGGTGGCGCGCGTAGCCATAGTCGGGGCCAGCTGGATGTGTGAAACCATGCTGATCCCAGTCGCTTCCGCGAGCGCAGCCGTAGATGTATGCGTTCCATCGCATGTAGTCGGTCGCAGATACCCGGTCGATGATCTCGGGATCGTCGTGCATCAGCACCATGGCAACCGCAGTGAAACCCAGCATCTCCGGATCGCGTCCGTGACGCTCGGCGGCTTCGCGAACCTTCGCAATGTCATCGGCAACCTGTTCCGGGCCGCCCTGACAGAAGGAGGGGATTACCGTCATCATTCCGTCATAGCATTCACCGATGATGTCGATATTGTCGGACGACGAACCGCAGGCGGCGTAGATACGCGCTGTATTCTCACCGTATTGAGGAAGGTCGATTATTCCGCCCTTCATCGAGTAGTTTTCGCCGTTGTAGTGAATGGGTTCGCCAGGCCTATCAAGAATTGCGCGGATAATGCGCGACGCGTCATGGAACTTTGCCGTAGCACCGACACGTGAGTGCCCATACTGAAGGGCATTCTTGGCCTCGGAAACGCCAAGCGCGACTGTCGCCCGGCCGGCGGAGAGATGGTCGAGTGTGAGAATCTGTTGCGCCAGTCGAGTCGGGGAATTGCGGAGGGTATCGATGGCCGCGATCGTCAGTCTGATCTTCTCTGTCTGGGCTGCAACAACGCCAGCCAGCATCAGCGCGTCGAAGAAACCGTGCTGGTGCTTCCACATCTTGGCGATCTCGAGTTCATAGAACGCGTCGCTGGGAACATTTCCCGAGATCTGGTCGGTGAACGCGACGACATCCAAGCCGAGTTGTTCACACGCGATCGCCTGATTCACCGAATCGCGAACAGGCGCAAAACTACCCCCATAGACGCCTACCTTAACGGCTTTCCCAGTCACAGACGACTCCTAAACAGTTGAGATTCCGTCCCCACCCGTGGCGGGCAGGTTTTCAGATCGCACATCAGCTTGCACCGTTGCGCCTGACACGCTGTGATCGGCGATCACGGAGCGCATATGTATTGTTTCCACAAACCTTTACAGCGCCAAGGTTGAATTTGCGTACGCCGCAATGACCGGTTATCTCGGATGGTGGCATGCCGCTGACAACACTGCAGCACTTGCCGATTCGATTCACTGGCGATCTCATGATGGGACGGTCAGCGAGATCCGGTGCTGCGCGGTTAATCCTCTGCCTTGTTTCGACCTTCGACGCCGAGATCGCGGAAGCCTCCATGTCAGTACTCTGGGCGGCGAGCAAGACGTCGACATGCCAGTAGCGACAACTCATTGTTGCGTGGACTGGCGAGCTTTTCGCCGTGCTATCGAAGCCCGCAACTCGGGCCGGTAGTTCGAAAGAACCTGAGCATCTGTTTCGCGTCGCACTGTAGACGTCAGATTGCCACTCTCCAGGCCGGTGAGTAAGAGTTCCTTGGTCGCTGCCAACGCCTCGGCACTGTGGTTACACAACTCGATGGCAGCCCGCAACGTCGCGTCGTCGACGTCCTCGTCGGGCCACACCTCAGCTGCCAGGCCCGCGGCCAGTGCGCCCGCGGCGTCCAGGTTGTGTCCACGCAACATCAGATCGGCGGCGCGGTTCATACCGACGACTCGAGGCAAGAGAAAGCTAATGCCCATCTCAGCCGCGAGCACGCCTAGGCGGGTCTGCGGGAGGCTGAATACTGCGGATTCTCCGGCAAATACGATGTCTGCGCCCAACGCCAATGCAAATCCTCCGCCGATGGCGGGTCCGCGAACCGCTGCGACTACAACGGCGCGGCATGCACGCAACCTCAACGGTATGTCGGCGAGCCTGTTCATCTGATCGACCAGAGCTGCTGCCCCGCCACGGCTTTCGGGATCGCCATCGTAATCGTTCATGTCGAAGCCCGAGCAAAATGCAGGTCCAAGCGACCGAATGAGTACGACTCGATGAGCGCAGTCAGACGCGAGAAGATCGAGGGCGCCGTGGATACTTTCGATCGCAGAGTCGTCCAACGCATTGAGCCGGCGCGGACGGTTCAGGGATATTCGCAAGACGCCGTCGTTGGGGACATCGACGTCAACCCCGTCATCGGTGGAAGCATCCTCGGAGGCGTCGAGCGTCAACCGCTCTCCTTACTGTTGGTGATATGGCATGACTCACCGATTCATGACACGCCAGCGGTCACGGCTCAGGTGACGAGCCACGCAAAGCTGATCAGCACCGCCGCCACCCCGACCCCCCACGATTCATATAGCAGCCTTAAACCGATTGGCGCAGACCTCAACTCCATAAAATCGAGGAGCACCCACCGCACCTTGACGAAGGCGAGCACGATGACCTGTGTCCAGATCAGCGCTTGTCCCTCGCTCAGCACCGTGCCGCCATGGCCGACCGTGAGCCAAAAGGCCACTAGTGTGACGACAAGCAGCAACGCGAACGACACGGTTGCTCGTTGGCGCACAAGTTCCTTCATGATTCAGCCCCTCAGGTAGAACAGCGCGAACAAGACGATCCACAGGAGATCCACCATGTGCCAGTAAATTCCACAGGTCTCGATGACCCCGAAGCTCTTGGAGTTTGGACCCGCGCCCGGGGTCAACCTACGTATCCTCCGTCGCATGTAGACGAGCACGCCGATGCCCACCGAGGCGTGCAGCAAGTGAACAAACGTCATGACGAAGAAGAACATGAAGAAGTCGTTGGTGCGGGGAGTGATTCCCTGCGACAACTTGGTCCCGTACTCGATGAGCTTCAGAACCGCAAAAGACACGCCCAATGCCAGACCGCCCCTGGCCAGTTTGTCGGCCAACTCGAGCGCGGTCTTACGCGCCGCACTGATCGCCAACACCACCAGCCACGAACTGGTCAGCAGGATCACGGTGTAGGCGAGGCCGAACGCCGGTATCACTTTGGCCTGAGCGGCGTGGAAGGTTTGATAGTTATCAGCGCGATACCAGCCATAGATTCCGAACATCTCGGCAAAGATGAGCATGTCCAGGATCACGAAGACCCAGATCCCGGGTTCACCCGGAACACGCCGCAGTCCCCTACGACCCTTGACGCTGACGCCGGAAGTTGTTGCGCTCATGTCAGATCCCCGCGGCCGACGTGATGCGAACCGATTCGACTTCGACCTCATTGCTCCGCAGCGGGTCGGCGGACGATGCGCCGGCGAGGGCCTCCTGTGCCCGTGGGAGCCGCCGCACCTGCATGATGGCCAGCACCAGCACCCAGACGAAGAACGATGCGCCGGGCACCCAGAACGTCACCAAGCCGTTGTAGCTGAACGGGCCCCTGTAGTAGAAGACCGATAGCGCTGAGAACACTTCGAGTGCGGATGCCCACAGTGAGAAGTAGCCGGTCCAGCGTGGGAACATCGTCTGCTTGTTCGTGTCACTGAGGATGGCGAACCCGGTGACCAGCTGCCACAACATGAATGGCGGCCAGGGAATCAGGAACAAGAACCACATGAGATCGAAGAGCAACTGGGTGGTGTCCGGCGCAAGTGTGCCGACCCGAAAAGCCATCGCCGATCCGACGACGCCAAACAGCATGCCGATCAACGCGCCTGAAAAACCCGCCAGGATGAGAACGCCGGCGGCCAGCGGTGATGAATTCGCGTATTTGCGAATTTGATAGGCCAGCGTCAGCGACCATGTGAGTAAGAACGTCAGGCCACCGACGAGGACCAGCAGCATACCGATCAAGATCTGATATTTGATGTCCGATAGGTGCGCCGCCAGTTCGCTGGGTTTCGTCGAGGGCGACCAAACAGGTAGCAAACCCGAAGCGCCGAAGCCTCCGCCGCAGATGATCACCCAGGCTATACCCGACCAAGCGCCAAGCCATTCCAATCGCCTGTCATAACTGTCCGGATCTAGCCGCCTACTCGAAGTCATTTCCAGCCCCTCGCTTCGTCGGGAGTGCTGCGAGGTGTCGCGGCCACCGCGGCGCATGCAGGGCGCCAATGTGAGCAAGAAAAGGGTCTGTCAATCCGCGGCGAGCACATTTTTTCCACTTACGACCGTGCGCATGGTGATGTAGTCGCCCTTATAACCGCGATGGTCGTAGTGACCGAAGGAGATGTGGTTGCCGGGGCCGCCGACGGCGGCGTCCAACCTCCGGATTTTCTCCAAGCTTTGGCGCAAGCCGTACCGCGAATGCGGCTTCGCCGTTGCCAATCCATGGGCCACCACGTTGCCCATGTCGTATCCCTGCGCGGTGTAGCAGTGCACCGGCCGTCGCCCAAACCGCTTCTCGAAACGGTCAAGCATGGACGTGAATGTGATGTTCCGTTCGTCGAACTGATCGACGCCGACCCAACCTTCGAAGTTGTCGATCAACCCGGTGTACTGAGAAAGTCCGTCAATGGTGCCCATGAAGATCGACATGGTGATGCGTGCAGCGGCGTAGCCTTCGGCAGCAAGCTTCTGAGAAGCGCCGAGCACCGAGAACGCATTGGCACCGAATCCCACGTACATGTAGGCCTCGACAGCGGAGTTACGCATCATAGTCACTGCGGCCGCGGCGGTGTCGGCGTCGATGAACGACCCGACGCGCACGTCTGCCACAAATGATGCGTCCCGCTCGTGAGCGCGCTTCTTCATATACGTCGTGTATTCGTCGCCGAGAAGGTTGTCCTCGCGGATGACACCGAGCTTGCGCGCACCGGCTACGTCGACCGCGTGGTCCACCATCAGAATCGCCTCGTCACAGAAGGTCCCGTTGGGAGTCAGGAATGTCCACGGACCTGCGAGTTCCAGGCCGCCGCACATCGCGATGAACGGGATCCCGACCTCTTCCACGTAGGGATTGATGACAGGCACATTCTCCGACGTGTGGGGGCCGATGATGGCGATCGGTGCGAACTCCCGCACCGTGCGCTCGACCGCGTCCAAGATCGTCGTCGCCCGCGCGTAGGGCAAACCCTCGACCTCGACGACCTTCAGCTCCACCGGGCGGTCGAGTAACCCGCTCTGATGCGCCTCGTCGAAGGCGAGTTGAGTGGCGTCGTATTGATCGTAGAGCGGCTGCAGACCGACTCCCCAGTCCTGGATGATCGCCACGCGGTGCGGTTCTCGGGTGCCCGAGTTGACCTTCGGCAAGCTGCGCGAAATTCCGTCTGGATAGTCGACCACGTGCCACTCCATCGTTCACGGGCGGTGTCAGCTGACCGTAGAAATCATCGACGCACTTGTCAAGTGTGTGCTGTCGGTCATCCCGCCAGTCGATGTAAGACGCTGCGGCGATCGATGTGGCAAATAGAATGATGGAATCGACCTGCTTGTCGAGTACCGTGCCGGCTGCGCTCCGCGAGCGACACCTCCGAAGGTGGACACACACGTCGGCAGAGCCCGATCGATAGTTCGAGTTGGTGCTCACAGGGCCGTGTACCCGCGGTTCGACCTCGCATCGAGATGACGCTCGAGGCTGAGCGCGCAGAATGAATTGAGGGTGGGCCGTCGTCCCCACCAAGACTCATAGAGTCATATTGTTGCACTGATTCTGGGTAGTCAGGTGGTCAGCGATCCCCTAAAGTCGACGCAGATGCATCTCAGCAATCGGCCACGGAGGAACGGAGTGTGTGACGCGAATGAACGCAGAGCAATGCGCCGCCCGATGAGCGGCGAAGCAGTGATCGTCACAGGCGGCGGATCTGGAATCGGCGTGGCGGCGCTGCCGCCCGTGATCGCGAAGCTTCGTTCGGCGCGTGGCTGAAGTGGCCACCGAATCCGAGAGGGCCATCGTCAGGTCGACCTTCTGCCGGATCTGCGAATCCCGCTGCGGGATCGATGTGCAGGTGCGAGACGGGCGAATCACTCGCATCGGACCGGACAAGGCGAATCCCTATTCGTGGCAGGACTTCTGCTCCAAGGGCCGTTCCGCGGGCGAGGTGGTGTATCACCCCCGCCGCCTGAAGTGGCCCATGCGCCGGGTCGACGGCGGCTATCGCCGCGCCAGCTGGGCGGAGGCAACCGAGGATATCGCTAGGCGGCTGAAGGCGATTCGCGATCGGTTCGGCCCCGACTCGATCGCCGCGTACCTGGGAAATCCCGTCGGTTTCAACGGCGCCAATGTTGCATGGTTCGCCAGCTTCGTCCGTGCGCTGGGTACCAACAACATGTTCTCCGTGTCGTCGGTCGATCAGAACAACCTCGAACGGGTGTGCTACGAGATGTACGGCCGGTGGCTCATACCTCTCGTTCCAGACGTCGACGAGTGCGACTACTTCCTTCTGGTTGGCATGAACCCAGCCGTTTCCACGTTCGGCTGGATTCACAACGTGCCGAACGGATGGCGACGAGTGCTGACGCGGCAGGCCGACGGAGCAACGGTCGTGATCGTGGATCCCAATCGCACACCAAGCGCCGAACAGGCCAGTCGACATATTTCGGTGTGGCCGGGCCAAGATTGGGCATTGCTGCTAGCCATGCTTGCCGTCATCGTCCGCAACAGACTGGCGCGCTTCCCCGACCAACCCGCGATGACTGGCCTCGGCGAACTCGATCGCCTCGTCCACGAAGTAGATCTCACCGACCTCGCCATGCGTTGCCGAGTTCCCGCCGACGTCATCGAATCCACTGCGCGCGGTTTCGCCTCAGCACGCACGGCGATGTGTGTCGCCCACACTGGCGTAGCACACAACGGCGAAGGTGTGCTGGCCGAGTGGCTCAGTCACGTACTCAACGCCATCACCGGTCGCCTCGACACGGTGGGCGGACGGCGGTTCGAGCCGGGCTACACATCGATCAAGGACTCCTTCGGCACCAGCCCGCCTAAGCCGAGCAGGGTGCGCTCCCTACCCGCCGTCGCGGGTGCCCGCTCGCTTGCCGAACTCGCGGATGAGATCCTCACACCAGGCGATGGACAGATCAAAGCGTTGATCTGCAACAGCGGCAATCCAGTGATCAGCGGGCCACACGGCAACCGCCTCGAGGGTGCACTTGCCCAACTGGATCTGCTGGTGGCTATCGACTTAGTTCAGCGGGAAAGCCACGGTCACGCCGACTGGTTGCTACCGGCCGCGCACTTCCTCGAGCGGGAAGACTTTCTGCCGATCTACTCCTCGTTCGAGGACCAACCGTTCGCTCAGCTCGCCCAGGCAGTCGTGCAACCCCCTGACGATGCTCGCGAGGAGTGGATGTTCTTCCGCGACCTGGCGTTGGTCCTCGAGCTGCCGATGTTCGGCCCGGCGACGGCCTCCATGACACCACGGGTGATGTGGAAGAAGCTCGTCGACGACGGCGGCAAGCTCTCGTGGTCCGATGTCGAGGGCAGCCCACACGGAGTGGTGTACGGCGACAAGGAATACGGTCGGCTCACCGAGGCCGTCGCCACGTCCGACGGAGCCGTGCATCTGGCTCCAGAACCGTTCCTCCAGCGGGTACGCGCGGTCCTGGACGCCGCACCGGCGTCACCGTCACCGGACTGGCCGCTGCTGCTATCCAATCAACGCTGGAAGTCGGCGATGAACTCGTGGCTGAACGACACCCCGACCGCACTGAAGCGGCAGTCGGCGAACACCGTCTACCTCAACACCGATGATGCTGCGCCACTCGGGATTTCAAGCGGCGATGTCGTGAGGGTGTCCTCCCGCACCGCAACGTTGGAGTGCACTGCCGAAGTGAGTTCCGCACCGCGTCAAGGGGTGGTGATCCTCGGCCACGGCTGGGGGTCGCGGGTTTTCGACGCGCACGGTGCCGAGCCGCCAGTCGCCTACGGCGTCAATCGCAACTCTTTGGTAGCAGATGCCGACGTCGACCCGCTTTCGGGGACTCCCGCCTTCGGCATCGTCGAAGTCAGGGTAGTCAAGGTTTGACGACGTGGGAGCGACCTACGTCGCCTAGGCCAGGAAGCCCGCCATCACCGTGGTTGTCGACCACTGGCCCGCCGTCATCGCACCGTCAACGGTGAGGACGTGGCCGTTGACGAAAGCCGCACCGTCACTGCACAGATAGGACACCGCGGCGGCGATATCCCGTTCACTGGCCAACCTGCCTGCCGGGATGATCTTGCCAATGTCGGCGAGCAGACCGGGCGGGAGCAACTCATAGGTCTTTCCCATGTCGGTGATCCCGGATCCAATGCTGTTGACCCGCACACCGCTGGAGGCCAATTCCATGGCCGCCGTGCGCGAGATCATGTCCAGCGCGGCCTTACTCGCACCGTACGTAGCCAGAAATGGCGCGGGTTGACTGCCACCGATGCTGCTCATATTGATGATGACGCCGAAGCCACGCTCGCTCATGCCGGGTGCAAACGCGCTGATGAGTCTTACTGCAGCAAATACGTTGACGTCGAAAATCGTTTTCCACGAATCGATGTCAGCCATTGCGACTGGAGAATACTGCTCTTCGGCAGCCGCGTTATTGATCAATATGTCCACCCGACCCACCTCCGCGGCCAACCGTGCCACGTCGGAATCACTGGACACATCGGCGGCAATAGCTTTGGATCGTCCCCGCGCTGCATCGATCTCGTCGGCCACCGCAGTTAGCGCGTCCATGCCACGGCCGACCAGGATCACCGCCGCACCCTCGGATGCAAGCTGCAGGGCCGACGCTCGCCCGAGGCCCCGACCCGCCCCGGTCACCAGCGCAGTACGGCCCTCGTGAGGCAGCGCGGTCTGCGTGTTGGTCACGGCACGTAGACGCTGTCGTGCAGGAACAACGCGCGACCGACGCAGAGGATCAATGGCTGGGCGATGAAGATCGCGATGTTCATCGTGATGATCCACACCGCCAGCCTGGCGGATTCCCGTTGCCATCCCGGCGTCAACGTATGGACCTTGAACAGCTTTTCGTTCGGATAGTTTCCATCGGAATCTTCGCGCAGGGTGAGCGAGATGAAGACGGCGAACAGCATGAACGGGATCGCCGGCCAGACGAATGACAGTGTCCCATGCGCGGATTCCCACTTGGGTCCGACCGCCTCGACATAGGAATACCAGCCGGCAACAGTCATCAGCCGCTCGCCGAGGATATCGATTGCGTAAAACACCGCCATGGCCGATACCACCAGCAGGACCGTCGGGGATGCCTTCGGTACAGCACGCTGCAGGAGGGCGGACACTTTCGGTACCAGCTTGAGCAAGATGACGCATTCGACGGCGAAAAAGATTCCGTAGCCGAAAATGGCAATCACCGGCTTGGTGTAGGTCTGGTACCAGGTCGAGGTCCAACCAGTGAAGGTCCAGAATTCGCGGTTGTAGACCAGGTAAGACCCCCAGTCAGCCGGCCACTCGATCCAGAACATCGTGGTTCCCGCGAGGAACAGCATCGCCGGCATGGAGATCTTCTTGGCGCGGAACGTCTGGATCGCGAAGAGGATGAACATGGCCGTCCAGATCGCCTGGAATCCGTACCCCCACAACCACGGCAGATGCGGATTGTCGAGATGATCATGAGGATACGGCGGCGCGACCACCGTGGCACTGTTGTCAGTGAGCACCAGGGTGCCGACCACGATCGCGGCCAACACTGCCACGACCATCCAAGGCAACCAGGCGGCGGTACGCGACGGCGGTGATATGACGCTTCCGGACGACGTCTCAATTGGTGTGTCGATAGTCATTGACTGCCTTCCGTTCATACTTCATTAGCGAGTACTGTTACCAGACAAGGGCTTTGATGTCTGAGCGTCCGATGACGCCCGCCTCACGCAAGCGTCGGTAGTCCTCCTCGGTCACACCGACCTGCCCCAGCCATACCTCGTCGTCGTGCTCGCCGAGCATCGGCGCGGGGCCTACCTGCACCGCTCCGGGGATGGATGACCACCGCACGGGCATGCCGGCGTGGGTATTCACCCCGGTCTTGGGATGCTCCACCTGCTCGAAGAACCTACGGTGCTCGAGCTGTTCGAGCTCGGGCACCAGATGCCCGAGTACCACCTCGCCAACCGGAATACCGCGTGCCGTCATCGCCTCGATGACAGCGTCCACGGTGGCACTCGACGTCCACGCCGTGATAACGGCGTCAACCTCGTCGTGACGTGCCCGACGCTCAGCCTCGCCCCACATGGCCCACTCCGGCCGATCGAGGAGCACATACAGTGCTCGCCACTCATCGTCATCGGTAACGGACAGGCCCACCCAGCGTCTGTCCCCCAGCCCGACGCGGTCCGTCTCAGAGGTGGGGTAAATACCCTGCAGTGCAACGCTATTCGAACGGTTGCCGGACCGGACGCAGTCGACGCCGTAGGCGCTCTGCTCGATGACCACGTTGGCCGCGACGCTGAGCGCCGCCGAGATCATGGGCGCCTCGACCATAACGCCCTCACCAGCAGCCAGTGCGTGCTCGAGTGCCAGGATCAACGCCAGGGTGGCATGACTTCCCGCGATGGGATCGCAGGGCCCGTTGGGGATCTCCGGCGTGGAATCAGGCCATCCGGTGGACCACGCCATGCCGGAGGTCATCTCCATTGTCTGGGCGTAGCCGCCACGGTCGCGCCACGGCCCGTCCAGGCCGTACGCGGGCATCCGCACCATGACCGCGGTCGGGTTGATCCGGTGCACCTCGTCCCAGCCCAGGCCCCAGGACTCCATGACGTGCGGGCTGTAGTTCTCGATGACGACGTCACAGGTGCCGATCAAGCTCCGCGCCAGAGCGCGGCCTTCCTCGGTCCCCATGTCGACGGTGACCGACCGCTTGCCGGTGTTGGTTCCCGCGAAAATGCCTGAAAACTCTGGCCAGTCAGGATCACTCATCGGCTTGCACGTGTTGCTTCTGATCGCATCCGGGCGCCTGCCGCCCTCGACGTGGATCACCTCGGCACCCAACGTCGCAAGCAGATGTCCCACGATGGGACCGGCCCAATTGGCAGTGAAGTCAGCGACGCGGATTCCCGCAAAGGGCTTGTCCCGCTTGGGTCGCAGTTCTCCCGGGGTCCATCCGGGCAGGCCGTTTGAGCCAAGCTCGGGAGCCTTGCCACGCGGCCGTGCCGTCTGCCCGTGTATCCGCCAGGGCACGGCCGGCTGTAGGAAACCACCCGAGGCATTGGTCTCAAAGGACCGTCGCTCCACTAGGTGCTCCAGGTGAGGGATCGACTTTCCCGTACCGATGTTGGCTGCGGGCACCCGCAGCAAGTCGGCGAGTTCGAGGATCTCAGCCGTGGTGCGTTCGACGGACCACGCGTCGATGGCCTCCATCAGCTCGTGACGGCGAACGAACCGATTCGCCATGATGCCGAGCTCCGCGTCGTCCATCCAGTCGCTTCGGTCGATCAACGAGCAAAAGTCCAGCCACTGCTGGCCGGTGACCACCATGAATCCGACGTAGCCGTCCTTGGTGGGGTGGACGTCGGGCAGATTGCGGGCACGGATCGGGCGCATGGGGCGGCCGGCGATCGTGAACCACGACACCGGGTGCACGGTGGTGGTCAGGATCAGTGATTCGAGGATCGACACGTCGAGAAGTTCGGCTCCGCCGCCGAACAAGGCGGCCGCGGTATGCACGGCCGCGAACATTCCAGCCGTCCATTCCGGAAGCCGGCCACCGGCGATCAATGGGGGACGTTCTGGCGTACCGCGCTGTCCGGGGCCGCCCGACATCGCCTGCATCGTGAGATCGGTCGCCGGTCGATCCACCCATGGCCCGCTCAGCCCGAAGTTGGTGATCGCGGTGACGACAGCGCGAGGGTTGATCCCGCGAAGCGTGTCGGGCGGCAGGCTGCGGGCGATATCGGAGTGCGGTGACCACACGATCGCGTCAGCGGCTCGCAGGGTCTCGGTCAGCTCGGCCGGGTCGGTGACGATCGCTGACGACGAGCCAGCAGCCAGGAACTTGAACAACGCGCCATCAGAAATCGTGACGCCTGAATGAGACCACTTCCGCAGCGGATCGCCCGCGGGATCTTCCACCCGCAGCACCTGCGCTCCCCCGTCCGCCAGCAGTCGGCAGCAATACCCACCGGCAAGTTCGCCTGCGAGACTAACAACCTTGGCGCTGGCTACTGCCGGTGTCGTCACGTGCGTCGCGCCTCCTGGTTTGATGGCATGCAATGTCAATCACGCTGCACTCGTGGGAGGTTCACGTGGCACCCGTGACCAAGTGAGCGTTGCATTGACCACAAAGTCGACGGTATTGTCGAATCTAGCGCATTGTGACGCGCGCCTCAATAGGCGGCATCCAGATTCGGCCCGCCGCAGCTATCGGAGGAATGATGCTCAGATTGTTCAGCGTCGACGACCACATCGTCGAGCCAGCCGACGTGTGGACTAAGCGGCTGCCGAAGAAGTTCCAAGAGAAGGGCCCGCACGTTATCGAGGCCGATGGTCGCCAATTCTGGGTTTACGAGGACCAGCGTTCGGCCACCATGGGTCTCAATGCGGTGGCAGGTAAGGCCCCTGAGGACTGGGGTACCGATCCGGTTCGCTTCACCGATCTGATCCCGGGGTGCTACGACGCCGCCGCGCGAGCCGACGACTTCCGCGCCGACGGCATCGTGGGCAGCGTTCTATTCCCGTCACTCCCGGGATTCGGAGGCCGGGTGTTCTTCGAGATGAAGGACAAGGAGCTGGCCGACCTGTGCGTGCGGGCCTACAACGACTTCGTGATGGACGAATGGTGTGCCGCGGCCCCGGACATCTTCGTGCCCACCATCATCCTGCAACTTTGGGACCCAGAGCTCGCGGCCGCCGAGCTGCGCCGGTGCACAGAGCGCGGGGCTCGCGCAGTATCGTTCCCGGAGAACCCGGGCTACCTCAAGCTGCCCTCGTTGCATACCGACCACTGGGATCCGGTCTTCCACGCCTTCGAGGAGACCGGTGTGGTCTGCTCGATGCACCTGGGTTCCAGCGGCCACATCCCCATTCCCACGCCGGACTCGCACTTCAGTGTGGCGATCACCGCAGCGCCCGCGGTGGTGGGCATCGAGACGATCACCGACCTGTTGTTCGGGACGCTGCCCCGGCGTTTCCCCAACGCGCAGTTCGTGCTGACCGAGGGCGGTATCGGCTACATCCCCTACGTGCTCGAACGCGCCGACTTCGTCTGGGGCAAGCATCGTTTCTGGGCGCCGTTCGGGGATATCACTCCGTCGGAGATCTTCCATCGGCAGTTCGCTGTGTGCGCCGTCAACGAATCATTCGGGCTTAGTGAGGATTCCATCGATCGCATCGGCATCGACAACATCCTGTGGGAGTCGGACTACCCGCACTCGGAGACCACCTGGCCGTCCAGCCAGACCGAGGTCGCCAAGGCGTTGGGGCACCTCACACCGGAGCAGATCGACAAAATCACCCACAAGAACGCCGAGCGGGTCTTCAACTTCCCGGTGACCAAAGAAGCCAAAGCCGCTGGCATCCAGCATCGCCTCGATAATACCGAAGCCAACGGCGAGCGACCGCCGGCCATCAAGGCCTACGCCATTGACGCCACCCCCAACGGGGACCTTCCCGACGTCAGCAGTGTCGTCGCGGGAACTACCAAATAGGCTGCCAGTTGGGGCTGGCCAAGTGAGCTCGCGGGGCTTGCTATACCTCGCGGGCGAGCCTGGGTGCTAGTCAGGATCTGAATCGCATCCACTTTCGTCGAATAGCACGCTTTGCGGGCGCTAGGTGTACCCGGCCAGGACCTTGGTAGCTGGCGTGTCGGCTTGATCTGAGGAGAACCTCCGAGTGGGGTGTGGCTTGTCTAAGGCCCATCACCGCCCGGAGGTTCTCGTGTCCCACCGTAAAGCCCGCACAACGTTTCACGGTCGACTGCTAATTGTGCAGCGCCATAACGACGGGTGGAAGCAAGCCCAGATCGCCGACGCGATGGGTATCTCGCGTAAGTGCGTGCATACCTGGATCAGCCGCCATGGCGCTGAGGGAGAGTCTGGGCTGCAGGATCGTTGTTCGCGTCCGCACCGTTCACCGCGCCGCACGGCCGCCGAAATTGAGCAGCAAGTCGTGGCGGCTCGCCGCACTCATCGCCGGGGTCAGGACTGGCTGGGACCCGAGCTGGGCATCCCCGCGCGCACGGTGGCCCGCATCCTGCGCCGGCACGGCGAACCCTATCTGCGCGACTGCGAACCGATGACCGGCGTGCTGATCAAGGCATCGAAGACCACGGCGGTGCGCTACGAGCGGGATCGCCCCGGTGAATTGGTTCACTTCGACGTCAAAAAGCTCGGCCGTATCCCCGACGGCGGGGGATGGCGCGCTCATGGGCGCAGCGAAGAAGTCCGTGGCCGTGGCATCGGCTATGACTTCGTGCACTCGATGGTCGATGAACACAGCCGGCTGGCGTATTCGGAGATCCTGGCTGACGAGAAAGGTCCCACCTGCGCGGCCTTCATCACCCGAGCTGCTGATCACTTTGCAGCACATGGCATTTCCCGTATCGAGCAAGTGATAACCGACAACCATTTCAGTTACCGCCGATCGACCGACGTAGCTCTCGCCATCACCCACCTAGGAGCAGCGCACAAGTTCATCAAGCCCCATTGCCCCTGGCAAAACGGCAAGGTCGAGAGGTTCAACCGCACCCTGCAAACCGAGTGGGCCTACCGCCAGGTCTTCGGCTCCAACGCCGAGCGGGCCTCCGCCCTTGCGCCCTGGCTTGAGCTCTACAACACTCGACGACGCCACAGCGCACTCCCCCCGATCAGCCGACTGCCACCAACGTGATGGCCGGGTTACCTAGCGCTTCTGCAGGGGCGGTTGGGTGCGCTGGCCCTGTAAGCGATTCTGCACCCGGTCCAGCGCTGCCAATCTAGTCTGTTGAGCCTCGATCTCCTCTCGATCGAGATCCGCGGCCTCCATCAGCCGTGCGATGAGGTTTCTGGTGTGGACCTGCTCGCGGTGCAGCCGCGCGTCGGCCTCCTGAAAGGTGATGAGGTCCATTTCCTCGGCGAGTGGATCGTGCTCGGGAGCCGGGCCGTCGTCGCTGCCCATGGGTATCCTCCTTTCGCTCGACACCTGACCAGGTACGTTCTTCGACAATACCGTCGATTCGCGGTAGCTGGTCGAAAGCGCGACCGCGCTCAGACCGCCGTCAGGCCACCGTCGACGACCAGCTCGGAACCGGTCGTATACGACGACGCCTCGGAGGCGAGGAACAACACCATCCTTGCCACCTCGGCGGGATCGGCCATCCGGCTCATCGGAACGCCCGCCGATATGACGCTACGAGCGTCTTCAGGGAGCACCTGCGCGAGCATGTCGGTCAAGACCCCACCCGGGTGCACGGAATTCACCCTGATCCCTCTAGGGCCGTATTGCACCGCGGCCGCCTTGGTCATACCGCGGACTGCGAACTTGGCAGTGGTGTAGGCCGCGTTAGGTGTGAAAGGAGCATGGGACAGGCCACACACCGACGAGATGTTCACGATCGATCCGCCGCCCGCTTGGAGCATCTGCGGGATCACCGCCCGCATCCCGAAGAACGCTCCGTGCTGGTCGACGGCAATCACCTTCAGGTAGTCCACGACGCTGATGTCGGCGACATCGGCGAATGGGCCCGACGTGCCCGCGTTGTTCACCAGAACATCGATCGAGCCCAGCGTATGGCGGACGGACGAGACCGCGGCAGCCCAGCTGTCCGGATCCGTGACGTCCAACTCGACAAACATCGCGCGCTCGCCCAAAGCTCCCGCGAGTGCGCGCCCGGCCTCTACCTGGATGTCGGCGACTGCGACCCGGGCACCGGCCGCATGGAGAACCCGCGCGATCTCGGTGCCGATGCCCTGGGCGGCGCCTGTGACGAGTGCCGTCCTGCCGTCGACCCGGAATGAATCACTCATATTGCCCCTTGCCCGTTCTTCGATTGTCCGTCACGCTAAGAATTATTCGACATACTTGTCAAGTATCTGTCGAGTCATCGGAGGACTGATCATCGACATTCGCGAACGGGTTGTCGTCGTGACCGGAGCCGGCCTTGGCCTGGGCGCCGCGTTGGCGCGCACGATCAGCGCGAAAGCGCCGGGTGGTCTCGTGATCGCCGACATCGACGAGGAGGCAGCCCACCTGACTGCCGCTAAGTACGACAGCTACGGGATTGCTGCGGACATGGGTAGCGAGTCCGGTGTCCGGGCCGTAGTCGACGCCGCAGTCGACCGTTTCGGCAGAGTCGACATGTGGATTGCCAACGCCGGCACTGGGATAACGTGTGACCCGTTCACGGACGACGCCACCTTCTCCCTCATGTGGAACCTGCATGCGATGTCGCAAGTGTGGGCGGCCAGGGCATTACTGCCCGGCTGGCTGAAGCGCGGCAGCGGACATTTCGTCGCCGTCGTGTCCTCGAACGCGCTGACCACCAACCCGGTCTCCATGGGCTATGCGATGACGAAGCACGCTCAACTCGCGGCCGTGGAATGGCTGGCCATGACCTATGGCGCGGCCGGCGTCACCACTACTGCGTTCTGCCCCAAGGGAATGCGGACGCCACTACTGGAGCAGCACGCGCAGACGAATGCCTATGCCCGCGCGGCGCTCGCGGACGCGATCACACCCGAACAGGCCGCATCGATCCTCGTCGCAGCAATCGAGGAGGGTCGCAGCATCGCTCACACTCACCCGGCGGTACTGGACGACGCCCGACTGAGGCTGGACGACCATGCCGCGTACCTGCGCACGCTCGAGCAGTTGCACGCGCTGGTTCCTGAGATCGGCGTTCCGCGTTGACCGGCAACCGATTGGCAGGTCGGTTTGCCGTCGTTATCGGCGGTGGCGCGGGGATCGGACGGGCGATCGCGCTGCAGCTGGCCCGCGATGGCGCTCACGTGTCGGTGGTGGGTCGCACAGCTGCCCGGCTGGCCGAGACCGCATCGTTGGCGAGCTCTCCCATGGCGACGCACGTCTGCGACATCACCGATCATCGAGCGGTCGAGCATCTTGCTGAGAACATCGCGCAGCAAAATGGTGGGCTGGACATCCTGATCTGCAACTCCGCCATCGGAGTGAATGCGATGCTGCACGAGACATCCGTCGGAGACCTCGACGCCATCATCGCCACCAATATCCGCGGCACATACCTGTGTCTGCAAATGGGAATTCGACTGATGTCAGCCTCAGGAGGAGGTGCCGTAGTCGTCGTCGGCAGCCTCGGCGCGCTTCGTCCGGCACCCCGAGCATCGGCGTACGGCATGAGTAAGGCGGCGACCCACGCCATGGCTCGCCACGCCGCGATCGAGTACGCAGACAAAGGAATTCGGGTGAATGTCGTCGCTCCGGGAGCCACTGACACGGACTTGCTGAGCACGGCCGACGACGACGTGCGGGCGCAGGTGGCCGCCGCGATTCCGGACGGCCGCATCGCAGCCCCGGAGGAGATAGCCGAGGTCGCCGTATTTCTTGCCAGCGACGCGTGCACGCACGTGACCGGTCAGGTGTGGAGTGTCGACGGCGGCTCGTCGATAGGTGCGGCGGGCCGCTGATTCGGTTACCGGGCAATATCCAATTCCGCGAGGATCTCGTCGGTGTGTTCGCCCGGGGCCGGTGCGTGGCGACGCACCGTAAAAGGTTCGCCGTCAACGATTGCGGCCGATCCCACGTACGAGATCGGTCCCGCCACCGGATGTTGGCCCTCGACGAAGACGTTGCGGCCGGCGATGTGCGGATCGGCGGCGACCTCGTCGACGCTCTGATGGGCCGCCCCGAGCGCGAAGCCGTATTCGGCGGCCAGTCTCAGCCACTCGTCCAACGTCTTCGTGGCGATCACCTCGGCAACCAGACGGCGCTCCGCCTCATCGCCCCAGTCCACCGAATCGTTGGACGTGTCGGCCTGTCGGCCGATCAGGTCGTCGCGCCCTGCAGCCGCCGCCCACTTGTCCCAGAAGCGCTGCTCGATACAACCGAACAGGACAACCCTGTTATCCGCGGTCTCGTAGAACTGGTAGCGCGAACCCGTCATCTCACCGTCGGATCTGGCGGCCATACCGGAGCGGTCGGTGATGCGCTCGGCGTTGCGCTGCAACACTATCGGCAACCACGCCGTCATGGCGGTCGCATCCGAACCCGCGACATCGATGTAGGCGCCTACGCCGGTTTCCCTGGCCCGAAGCAACGCCGCCACGGCCTGCAGTGCGGCATGCAGGCCGCCCACGCTCGTCGCCTCACCACCGAGGTTGGCTCCGTCGTCCTCGAACGAACCACGCTCGAGCAGACCGTCCTCGCCGCGCTGTACGGCGTGGGCACCGACGAGGGCGTTCATCAGCATCCCGTGGGTCGGAATGCTGGCGTAGGGGCCGGTGGCACCGAAACCAGTGTGCTGCACGTACACAAGGCTCGGTTTGCGGGCGCGCATCGCGTCCGGACCCACCCCCAGCTTGTCGCAGACCCCGGGGCGGTTGCCGTCGACGAAGATGTCCGCGGTGTCGATCAGTCGCCAGAATGTGTCCCGGTCGGCGTCCTCGGTGAGGTCGAGCAGCACCGAGCGCTTGTTTCTGTTGACCTGGGCGTGCGGCACGCTCACGCCGGGGACGATCTGGCCGAGAAAGTAGCGCAGGTAGTCACCGGCCGGGGGTGACTCGACCTTGATGACATCGGCGCCGAGGTCACCGAGCAGCATTCCCACGGTGTCGCCATTGAGCAGCACGGCCGATTCGACCACGCGTACGCCGTCGAGCAGGTTGGGCACTGTGAACCTTCCTTCGATAGTGGTATGCGCGTGGTCGTCCGCTCAGCGCATCGCCAAGCCCGAACCGATTCGGCGATGCTGCGGGATGCCGAACACCGGGGCCAGCAAATGGCCTGGTGGCGCCGCGATCACGCCGGGAATGGCGTTGACGAACGCCGCCACCGACGTCCAGGACTGCGAGTCCATCCAGTGTTCACCGTCGGGATCGTCGACATGCCCGCCGTGCCGTATTCCGTTGGCGAACGAAAGTCCCCGGGCATACCGGATCTGCAGTGAAGGCGTGCCCTCCACGGTGATGATCCAGTCGTTGTCGGCCTCCCAACCGGCGATCTCCAAATCGCACACCCACCGGCAGATGACCGTCACGAACGGCTCCTCGTCAATGATCCCGGTCCAGGAGAACTCCGTGCCCGCGACCGTTCCCGGCGGGACCGGCGCGCTCGCCCCGGTCAACTCCCGGGTGGTCGTGGCGAAGCGGGCATCCACATCGACCCTGTCGAGCCGCTGCCCCAGCTGCGCGGCGACGGCATGCGGTGTCTGCCGGTACATGTGGTCGAACATCGCGATGATCTGATCGCGCGGGAAGTCATCGGGTTTCGCGCCGAAACCCAGAAGCGGATAGACGTGCGCATCGAGGTCGGTGCAGTCCATCCGCTCGAGGACATCGACGTGGGCCACCTCCAACGTATGACCGGCCAAAGTGGTCGCCAACCGTTCGGCGACGAATCCCGGAGAGGAACCCACAGCCAATACCGACGAGTTTCCACGCCGGCAGGCGTCGTCGACTTCACGCGCGTACCCGTCGCTGATTCCTGCCGGATAAAAGTAATCGTGCGCGAGCAGGAGATTCTTCCCGCCGGCAAGCAGTCGCAGTGCGTCCGCGTGGCTTTGGGTGGGCTCCAATGCCACCAGCGGAGTGAAGATCACGACATCAGCGTCCAGCCGGTCGATCTCATCGCGATCGCGGGTGACGGTCACACCGCCGTGCGGGGGCAGGCCGACGAGTTCCCCGATGTCGCGCCCCTCCTTTTCGGGCGAGAAGGCGAAGACTCCGACCACGTCGAACTCCTCTGGTCGCTGCAGCAGCACCCGTAGCACGAATCCGCCGAGACGGCCGGGGCCCCAGATGACGACGCGGGTGCGGTTGTTCATTGGCTCACCCTTTGAGCCGTGACGACGTGGCGCGATGGAACCAGCGGCAACTCAAGTGCGGAGATGAGACCCGATCGCGCATTCGGCATCTCGCCGATTAGATTGACCAGGCGCATCGCTGTACCGCTGACCGATCCCCACACGTCGCCGGCGCGCCCGAGGTCGAGATCACACCGCATGTTCGGGTTGCCCGTGATCGTGACACGATAATTCGATTCACCGACACCGTCGAATGTCGGCCATTCCGGCGCCACTTCGGCAGCCATTCGCGTGATGTGCTCGGCGGTGATCACGGCGCGTCCGGCCACCCGGCCTTCACAGGCGACTCGCAGCGCGACCACGGTGCCCGCCTCCATCAGGCCGACCGAGGTATTCAGATCCTCGTCGTGTACAGCCTTATCCGACGTCCCCACCAGCTCGTCCAGTTCAACGCCAAGGCGGTCGGCCAGCTGACGAACCATCGGACCCCAGAAGGCTTCGAAGGCACCGCCGGCGGTGATCGGTGCTTCGTAAGTGGGTGGGCGGCCGAAACCCATGATGTCTCGAATGACCGGCTCGACGTCGTAGTGGTCGTAGATCCCGATCTCCTGCACAAGCACATGCTCGACCTCATCCGACATCGTCAGTAGTGCAAGCGGCAGAACGTCGCTGGAGAAGCCGGGGTCCAGTCCCGTCGACAGGAATGTCGAACCACCCTGAGCCGCAGCCTCCTCCAATGGCTTTCGCAAATTCTCGGGCGCAGCGGGCGGGTACAACAGGCCCAACAGCGAGATCGTGATGACGTTGACGCCGGCCGACAGCGCCCGCGCGATCTCGGCGACCACCTCAACTTCTCGACCGAGCCCGTTCGCACAGTAGCTCACGACGTCGGGCGTCGTCGCCAGCAGTTCGTCGAACGACCCGACAGCGGCGACACCGACAGGGTCGACCCCGATGAGCTCGCCTGCGTCGCGACCGATCTTCTCCTCTGACGACACCCAGAGGGCCGTCAACTCCAGGCGATCGTTCGCGAGTATCCCGCGCAATGCCTCCCGACCCGTGAGTCCGGTACCAACATGTGCAACTCGGATCCTGGCGCCGACGCCGTCTGAGGTCATCCTCTACTCCATTCACGTCGGCACTTTATCGACACACTAGTTGGTTTGTACCCGACAGGAGCCCGCGGGCTTCGCCTGGCGCGAGCGGCGGCGGCACACACGCTCCCGACCCGAACAACGCTGACTCATGGGATGGTCAGACTGGCCGGGCCCGCCAGCCAGCGCAAAGCCATCAAGGGCAGGATCGTGGTCAACAGGAATGTGACGTTCAGGGTGACGATCCACGACGCCAGGATCGCAAGCTGTCCGGGCCGCCGCTTCACCACTTTGCGCGCCAGCAGTTGGAAGATGTCTTCGCCGTTGCTATTTCGCCAGGTGGCGGCGAATACGACCAGCGCCATGAACGGCACCTGCTCCAATATCGGCCACACAAGTGGGAAGTGTCCGTCACCGACGGCGATGGTCGGGCCGAAGGCAAACTGATAGTGCCACCAGCCGAAGCCGTGTGCGGCGCCTTCGACGATTAGATCGAAGAGGTAGAACATCGGAAACGAGACGATCGTCGTCGTCATGTATGGATTGGAGTTGGGCCAGCGATCCTTGACGACGTAGAACGCCTTCTCGAGCGCTAGAAAAAAGCTGACGTAGAAGAAAACGTAGCCAGCGATGAACCACCAGCACCGCACCGGCGACGTCCAGATAGTTTCGCCCCATCCGTACCTGGCGAATCTCGGGCTGTAGAGCAGGTAGCTGCCCCAGTCCCCATAGGTTTCTTGCCAGAATGCCGAGCCGGATGCCACCGTCAGCAGGAAGACGCGGCTCAACTTTCGTTCGTGAAAAGATTGCAGGACACCGATTGTCAGGAACACGGCAGCGACTGCCCACATGGCGGTCTCCCACATGCGCGCGCCCACCGGATCAGTGAGAGTGCCTCCGCTACGCCCCGCGACGAAGAGAACCACGGCCATGAGCGCAATGCCACTGACGACTGTCGCGGCAGTCGGGATCAGTCCTCTGGCCGAAAGCCGGCGTGCAGGCGGTACGGTGCGCGCTCCAGTGACCACAGCGATTCTCCTCCACTCCAGAGGTGCCCTGAGGCTGAGGCAAGCAAAAGTCAACGCTATTGTCAAGAATGCACGACCATCGCGCGACTTAACGGCTAGACTGTTCGCAGCGTCTCAGTTCGCAGGATCACTGTGCGCGCTTGCCCAAATGATCTGGGCGATACTGCGGCAGACTGCCGCTTCCTTCACCGGAGCGCCCGCGACGCGCCAGTGGTACCAGAAGCGTTCGATCATCGACTGTATTGCGAGCCCTTGCACCATCGGATCGATACCCGGCAGGCGCTTGCCGCCGCGGAGCTTGATCAGCGCTTGAGACAAGATCTTGGCGCCGGTCATCTCGGCAGTAATGCTCCATTCCCGTAGTTCCGCGTGAGCGTACGCAGCTTGGAACGCGGCGTGGACGAAGGATCCGTGTTCGTCCCAGAAGGCGAGGTACTCCTCCACCCAGCCCGCAACGTCGTCGATGGTGGCCGCGTGGTCCATCTGCCGCAAACCCTCGGCGGCGATGATGCCAGCTTCCTCGGCATCGTGTCCGATGGCGAGAAGCACGTCCTGCTTGCTGGTGAAGTACGTGTAAAACGATGCACGTCGGATGCCGCTCGCCTCAGTGATGTCGCTGATCGACGTGGCGTCGTAGCCTTTCTCCAGCAGTAGGCGCTTGGTCTCGACCATGATGCGCATCTTCGTCCGCAGTCCTTTACGGCCGATGTCCGATGCCGGTCCGGTTTGTCGGACGCTGGTCTGCGGCCGCGGGGAGGTCCTAGGCATATATAGATTTTGACATGTCCGGGCAGTATGCGACGGCAACCGCGCCCGACACTGCCCTACACACCAACACCCGAACCACACAGGTTTTCGCCATCCGGCAGAGGGAATCGACACTCTTGTCAGGAAACCTCGATTGGCGGTAGCGTGGGCTGCGGTCCGAATGCGAGAGCCACGCCATACTCAGGAGGCCCAGTGCCCATCATCGCTCCGCCGGTTGAGAAGCTGCCCAAGCCGACGCTTCTCATCGGTGACCGGCGAATCGACGACAGCTCCGGCGGGGCTGTCGATCACGTCTACGGCGCGACCGGCAAGACCACAGGCAATGTGACACTGGCGGGGGCTCGGGAGATAGACATCGCGGTTCAGGCAGCGAGATCGGCGCTGCCGGCTTGGCGCGCGACCACCCCCGACCAACGCCGCGAGCTGCTGTTTCGCGCAGCTCAAGTCTTCCGCGAGAACTCAGAGGAACTGGTGGCGATCTCCCAGATCGACAACAGCATGCCGGTATTCGCCGCTGCCGGTGGGCCGGCGAACGCGGCGGACGCCTTCTCGTATTACGGGGGGTGGGCCGACAAGTTGGTCGGCGATGTCATTCCGACCTGGCCGACACCATCACTCGACTACGCCACGCTCAACCCTTACGGCGTTGTGGGCATCATCATTCCGTGGAACGGTCCCATCTACGCCGTGGGCATGACTGTGGCGCCCGCGCTTGCCGCGGGCAACTGCGTACTGCTGAAGCCGCCGGAGTTGGCGCCCTACGCGGCGATCCGTATCGGCGAGCTGTTCCTGGAGGCCGGATTCCCGCCCGGCGTGCTCAACGTGGTGACAGCCGGCCCCGAGGGTGGCCAGGCGATGGTCGCGCACCCCGGCATCGACAAGATCCACTTCACCGGCAGCGGCGCCACCGCGAAACACATCCTTGACACGGCAAAGGACGTGCTCAAGCCAGTGGGCCTGGAACTCGGCGGGAAGTCGGCGAACATCATCTTCGCCGACGCCGACCTCAACAACGCCGCCATGCAGGCCATCCTTGGCATGCAGGGCAGCGGTCAAGGCTGCATCAACGGTACGCGGGTACTGGTAGAACGACCGGTCTACGAAGAGGTGCTGGCCTTGGTGCAGGGGGTGCTGGGGACTCTCGAGGTCGGTGACCCGCTGGTTGCGTCGACCTTCTTCGGACCGGTCATCAATGCCAGTGCCGCAGAACGCATCATGCGCGTGATCGACACCGCCAGGAGTAGCGGAGCGCGCGTCGTGGCCGGCGGCGAGCGACTGGGCGGTGACCTCTCCGATGGTTACTTCATCGCACCGACCGTGTTCGCGGACGTCGACAACTCCTCACCACTGGCCCGAGAAGAGATCTTCGGCCCCGTCGTCGCGGTGATTCCGTTCGACACCGAGGAGGAGGCCGTGCGGATCGCGAACGACTCGCCGTTCGGGTTGGCCGCCTACGTCCAGACGTCGAACCTCAAGCGCGCCCACGCGGTGGCCCAGCAATTGGACGTCGGATTGATCTGGATTAACGGCTTCCTTGGCATTCCCACATCGGTGCCGTTCGGTGGCGTCAAGCAGAGCGGGTGGGGACGGCTGGGCGGATTCGACGGGATCCGCGAATTCACGCAGCCGAAAAACGTTTTCGTCAACCTGATGTGACCTGAATCGAGAGAACATGACTGAGACCGAGAATCCGACCGCACGCCCGACCGTCGATTTCGATCATCATTCGGCCGTATTCGCCGACAACTGGCGCGAAGTCACCAAGGACCTCCGGTCCAGATGCCCCGTCGCGTGGACCGAGGCGCACGGCGGCTACTGGGTGGTGTCCCGCTACGACGACGTGAAGAAGGTCGCGCTGGACGATCACACCTTCTCATCGGACAACGACTTGATGGGCGAGCGCAAGGGGTACAAGGGAACCGCCATCCCGTCGCCCCCAATGCAGCTGATCCCACTCGAGGTCGACCCGCCACGGTTCAACGAATACCGCGAGTTGTTGAATCCTAAGTTCTCGCCAGGCGCGGCCGAGCAGTGGCGCCCGTTCATCGAGCAGGTTTCCAACGCTCTTATCGATCGATTCTGCGAAGCCGGCGAATGCGACATCGTCAAGGACCTCGCCAGCCCCGCGCCGGCGATGCTCACGATGAAGCTGCTCGGACTACCACTGGCCGACTGGGAGGATGTTGCCACTCCCTTTCACGAGATTTCCTGGGCGGTGCCGGGCTCTGAAATGTATCAACGCGCGATTGAGGGCATATTCCGTGTCCTCGGGCGGCTGTCCGAGGAGCTGAGCAAGCGCCGCGACACGCCCGCTGAGGACCTGCTGACGTTCCTTTTGGACTCGAAGATCAATGATGAACCGCTGTCCGAGGAGGAAATCCTCAAGATCTGCTTCCTGCAGCTAATCGGTGGTGTGGACACCAGTACTGGCCTGCTCTCTCACGCGTACGCCTGGCTATCGGAGCATCCGGCGGAAAAGCAGCGGCTCATCGATGAGCCGGAGCTATTGAAGCGCGCCACCGAGGAGTTCCTCCGGTGGGCGTCGCCGGCACCTGCGCTGGCCCGGACGGTGACGACCGAAACCGAACTTGGCGGCCAACGCTTGTGCCCCGGTGACCGGTTGCTGCTGTCGTGGGCTTCGGCGAACCAGGACGACTCGGTGTTCGAAAATCCCGACGAGGTCAATCTGGAGCGCTGGCCGAACCGTCATCAGGCCTTCGGGCTTGGTGCACACCGCTGCCTCGGCTCGAATCTGGGCCGGGTGCAGTTTCAGGAAGTTCTGAAGGCCACGCTGCGCCGGCTGCCGGATCTCAAGGTAGACCTTGCTGCGGCACAACGGTATCCGTCACTCGGTCAGGTGAACGGATATTCGACGTTGCCAGTGAATTTCAGCCCGACCAGTCCAGTCGGGGAACAGCTTCCCCTCGACTAGCGCGTCACAGGTGTCCAAGCGGTATGAACCGCGCGAAGTGAAATCCATACTCCGGCAAAACCGGCCGAGGCTGTAACCGGAGACGTGACGCGATATCTCGGAGAACCGCGGGAATCGCGTCCACGTAGTTCCACCGCCTCGCAATGGTGTCGCCGGATTCACGGTCTAGATACGATGCGCCCGCCTAGGTACTAGTACTAGTATCTAGCGCGCTGTGAAACAGCGCACTAGAAGGGGTTCGCGATACGAGTTGGGCCGGCAGCTGTCGTTCGCGTTGTACGGGGCGGCGAACCGAATGATTCGTTTCCACAAACCCATTCTTCGAACCGCCAGGCCTGACGTCTCCCAGTAGCTCGTCATCCTGGCGCTGGTTGACGGAGCGCCGCAGACCGTGGGGCGCATCGGGCGCGCGCCCGGATATGGATACCGGCACCATCACGCCTGTCGTTAAACGGCTGGAAGCCGCCGGAATGGTCACACGCCAACGTGACCGAAACGATGAACGCCGCGTCCTGGTCGACCTCACCGGTCGGAGCAGGGCACTAGAGGCCGAGGTTCGCAGCGACCGGGTGTGCCTGCAAGTGGTGACCACGGATGACGAGGGGTTCCCACGCGATCAGTGCGCCAGCTCGCGGCTGCACTTCTCTGAACCGTCGCCTCAGCAAGCCCAGCGACGTTTTCGCCCAACGGTTGCCGGTGCTACGACGCGACGCGCTGGCCAAGTCCGTGCCGGCGAAGCCGAACCGGGAGCAGACGCGAAACTGCCTAGTTCAGGGCGAAATCGGGCACTGTTGCATCTGCTCACCAGTGGCCGTGACCCTCAGTGCGACAGCGCCATTGTCGCCGCTCCGGTTCGGGCGGGCAGATTGTCGCGACGATACGAAGCGGCCGCTCAATATTGCAGGCGAGTGTCACATCGACGGTGATATCGGCCTTGATCAACTACTTGCAACCGCTGGCACCGGGAAAGTGATCGGCAGGTGCTTGACCATCCGCACCGCTACGTTGTCGTAAACCAGCGAATCCTCCGGCCCCACCGTGTAATTGGGAATGCGGTCGAGAAGCTCTTCTAGAGCCAGCCGCATTTCCAAACGCGCGAGATGCGACCCCAAGCACCGGTGGGTGCCGCTCGCGAAGACCAGGTGGTCCTTGCGTGCACGGTCGAAGTTCGTCGTGAGTGGATCGTCGTAGAAGGTGGGGTCGACGTTGGCCGCAGCCCAACTCGCGTGAACCACCTCGCCGGCCTTGATCACGAGGCCGTCGCCGAGATCGATATCCTCCTCCGCATACCGAAAGCCCTCCGGAACCGGCGACTCAAAGCGCATGATCTCCTCGACGGCTGCCGGGATCAGAGACTTGTCTTTGACGAGCCGGTCGCGTTCGGACGGGTGCTGCCCCAGCCATGCGAAAGCGAGTGACATCGACGATGTCACGGTGTCGAGTCCCGCGAACATGAACAAGAACAAGATATTGACCAAGTTGAGGTCCGGCATGGGCTCGCCATCGACCTCGGACTTGATGAGGCTGGCGATAACGTCGTCCTCGTGTTCGGCCGTCTTGCGCTTTTCGGCGAGGAACCCGACGAAGTACTCGTAGATCTTTCCCGCGGCGATCGCCATGTTGGCCTGCATCTCTTCCATCGTGGCCCCTTGGGGATGGATGACGCCATCTTTGAACTCGAGGAAGAAGTCCAGGTCGCTGACGGGAGCACCGACGAGTCGCAGAAACGTCAGGCATGGAAGCGGTACACAGAAGTCGTTGTACAACTCGGCCTGGCCCTTGGGCAGGAACTCGTCGACGAGTTCTCTGGCCAACTGACGAACCGAATTCTCCAGCAGCGCTACACGTTTCGGCGCGAACAGCGGATCGAGCAACCTTCGCCATTTCTTGTGTTCCTCGCCGTCGATCTCCAGCGGAATCAACGGATTGTCGTTGCCGAAGCTGCCGCCGCGGCCGCCCGCGCCCGTGACTCCGGGGTGACGATTGATCGCCACGATGTCGTTATGTCGGTACAGCCAGAGGACACCGTCCGGCGAACGCTCGGCACGCACATCCCGCGCCTTGTCGTGGTAGTGCTGCTGCGGGTGTGGTTCGCTGGCCATGGCCAGCACCCACTCCGAGAGCCGAGGGTCGTAACGCTCGCCCTTGTCCATCATCCTCCAATCATCTCGTAGAACTCGGCGGGAACGAGATCCACAGATTCTCCACAGCCCGCACCGCGCAGTTGTCGTACGTCAGTGCCGCGGTATCGACCGTGTAGTCGGGGATCCGCTTGAGCAGCTCCTCGACGGCCAATCGCAGCTCGAGCCGTGCCAGATGGGAGCCAAGGCATCGGTGGGTACCGGTGGCGAACACCATGTGATCTTTGCGCCCGCGGTCGAGCTTGACCGTCAACGCATCGTCGTAGAAGGTCGGGTCAACGTTGGCCGAGGCCCAGAACGCGTTGATGTCCTCCCCCGCCCGGATCACCAGGCCGTCGCCGAGGTCGATGTCCTCTGTGGGATATCGCATTCCGGAGGGTACGGGCGACTCGTATCGCAGCAGTTCTTCGACCGCCGCGGTGATCAATGACATGTCCTGCGCGAGCCGTTTGCACTCCTCCGGGTGCCGGCCCAGCCAGCCGAAGATGCACGACATGGATGAGGTGACGGTGTCGAGCCCCGCGAACATGAACAGGAACAGGATGTTGACGAGGTCCAACTCTGCCAGTGGCTGCCCGTCGATTTCTGACCTGATCAGGTTGGCGATGACGTCGTCCTCACTGTCGGCGTTCTTGCGTTTCTCGGCGAGAAACCCGACAAAGTACTCCATCAGTTTGCCGCCTGCAGCGGCCATGTCGGCGTCGATCTCTTCGGTGGTTTCGCCCTTCGGATGAACGACGCCTTCCTTGAATTCGAGGAAGAAGTCGAGATCCTCGACGGGCGCGCCGACGAGGCGCAGAAAGATCAGGCACGGCAGTGGTGTGCAGAAATCCTCGTACAGTTCCGCCTTGCCAGTGGGCGCGAAGCCGTCGATGAGTTCCCGTGCCAGGTCGCGCACCTGCGCCTCCAGGCGCGCAACTTGCTTCGGCGCGAACATCGGGTCGAGCAGGCGCCGCCACTTCTTGTGGTCCTCGC
>NZ_LZJG01000214.1:0-664 GCF_001667785.1 Mycobacterium sp. E3247
CATGGCCGTCCCGCCCAATCTTGTTGAGCTCGCGCAGGAAGCAGGCCTGGCGGCCATCGGCTACGGACCCGACATGCACGACTTCTGGAGCGACGAGTTCATCCGCGACTTCTGGAAGAATTTCGTGCGCGGGCCCATCAAGTTGATGCGCGACGCATGGGAGCCGGTGCTGCGGAACTGGCAGCTGATGAGCTCGTCACTGATGTCGGTCGGTGCCGGCGCCGATTTGATCTTCACCGGACAGCTCTACCAGGACCTCGCGATCAACGTCGCCGACTACTACCGCATTCCGATGGCCACGCTGCATTACATTCCGATGCGGCCCAACGGCGAGCTGATTCCGGCACTGCCCGGGCCGATGGTCCGTACCGGGATGGCGGTGTACGACTGGATGTGTTGGCGGATGAACAAGAGGGCCGAGGACCGGCAGCGCCGCGAACTCGGACTGCCCACCGCCACCGTCGCCTCGCCCCGGCGGATCGCCGAACGCGGCTCGCTCGAGATCCAGGCCTATGACGAAGTCTGCTTTCCCGGGCTGGCCGCCGAATGGGCGAAGAAATGGGGCGACCGACGGCCCTTTGTCGGCGCGCTGACCATGGAGTTGACCACGGACGCCGACGAGGACGTGGCATCGTGGATCGCCGGTGGATCGCCGCCGATCTGC
>NZ_LZJG01000215.1:0-598 GCF_001667785.1 Mycobacterium sp. E3247
TACTCCTCCCGGATCCTGCACAAAGTATTCCGATTCTCCCGGGTCTATCCGGGGATCTTCTCCGACATCTTGTCCAGAACTGTCGCGGTGGCCGGAGCGCCATTGCCGTATTGGCACACCTGCGCAGTGATGATCACATTGTTCTTCGCGCGCGCCACGTTGGGGCAGATCCAACCGGTGGGCTTCCCGTCCTGCAGTTCCGTCGCGGTCCACGTCAGATCCTTGCCGCCGGCGTCGGTCTTTTGGAATCTCCATCGATATTTGCCGCTCAGGTGGATGACGGCATTGCTGCACGCATCGAGACGCTTGGCAAAAGCGTCGCCAAGCAACACCGTCGCTGCTTTGGAATCGACAACCGTCGCAACGGCTTGACGGACCGCATGCTCGTACGTGTCCTTGTCCTCTTTGTAGAGATTGCTCCGCCACGCGGTGTAAGCCACCCCCACCGAGTACGTGTCCGGCGCGATCAGCGGCTCGCACTGCGGGTTACCCTCGTCGACGAAGGCGGCCACGGGCGGGGAGGTCGCGCCGGGCGGAGGTTTGGACGCCCAGTTTAGTTTCGCACCGACAATCTCGTTAATCAGGTCTGGCGTCTTGA
>NZ_LZJG01000216.1:0-5289 GCF_001667785.1 Mycobacterium sp. E3247
ATCGCGCTGCTGCTGTCGCACTTCCGCGTCACCGACGTGGCGTTGCGGGTGGTCGGCGTCGGCAGCGTGGGAACCCGGTGCTTCCTGGTGATCCTGGTGGGCCCCAACGGCACCCCGCTCATCCTGCAGATCAAGGAGGCGACCCGATCGGTGCTCGACGAATACGGCGGCTGGCCTCAGCCGGCCATGCTGGGCGCGGCCGTCGAGGCGAAGGGCCAGGGCATGCGTGTCGTCGACGGC
Organism: Mycobacterium sp. E3247; assembly: GCF_001667785.1. Lineage (NCBI taxonomy): Bacteria > Bacillati > Actinomycetota > Actinomycetes > Mycobacteriales > Mycobacteriaceae > Mycobacterium > Mycobacterium sp. E3247. The sequence continues at coordinate 241 of NZ_LZJG01000216.1, forward strand.
CAGCGAATCCTGCAGGCGATGTCGGACGTGTTCCTCGGGCCGACCCGCAAGGACGGGCGTGACTACTACGTCCGGCAGTTCCATGACATGAAGGGCACCATCGACACCGAGGGCATGGCGGCCTCCACGTTCAGCGACTACGTCGCCGCCTGCGCGGTGCTGTTGGCGCGCGCCCATTCGCAGAGCGCGAACGCGTCGTTGCTGCGCGGCTACGTCGGCGCCGGCGACATGGTGCAGGCCGCGGTGGCCGAATGGTGTTACGCCTACGCCGACAAATCGCTCGACGATTTCCACCAATTGAAGGCCGCGGCCGCGGCCGGCGACATCGAGGTCGCCGCGGATCCCGCCCGGTAACGCGGACCGCCCGTCCCGGTCCCAGACAGCTGATTCGGCAGAAAGGCGGCGGCAGTCGATGCGAAGCCGCGCGGCCATCCTCTACGAGTACGGCCACCCGTGGACGGTCGAGGAGTTCGAGCTGGATCCGCCGAAGGCGGGCGAGGTGATGGTGCGGCTGGCGGCCACCGGGCTCTGCCATTCCGACGAACACATCCGCCAGGGGAAGCTGGCCGCGCCGCCGGAAACGTTGCGCGCCCTGGGATTACCCGCCATGTCACCGACGATCGGTGGGCACGAGGGCTCCGGCGTGGTCGTCGATGTCGGGCCGGGCGTCGCCGGGTTCGCGCCGGGCGACCACGTGGTGACCTCCTTCGTCGCGGTGTGCGGCCAATGCCGGTGGTGCGCCTCGGGGATGCAGTACCTGTGTGACATGGGATCGGGAACGTTGTCGCCGGGCATGCCGACGGACGGCACCTTCCGCCATCACACCGTCGACGGGCGCAACCTCGGCCACGTGTCGAAGATCGGCGCGTTCGCCGAACACACTGTGGTGGCGGCCAACTCGCTGGTGAAGATCGATCCCGACCTTCCTCTGGTGCCCGCCGCCCTGCTGGCCTGCGCGGTCCCCACCGGGTTCGGGTCGGCCGCCCGGCGGGCCGGCGTGCGCGGCGGTGACACCGTGGTGGTGGTCGGCACCGGCGGGATCGGCACCGCCGCCGTCCAGGGCGCCCGCATCAACGGGGCGGCCCGGATCGTCGCGGTCGACGTCAGCGACTTCAAGCGCACCTCCGCCCTCACGTTCGGCGCGACCCACACCGCGGCGACAGCCGCGGACGCGGTCGAGCTGGTCCGCGACCTGACCCGCGGTGTGATGGCGGACGCGGTCGTGGTCTCTCCCGCCGTCATCGGCGAGGCCGACGTCGGGACCGCGCTGGCGCTCACCCGCAAGGGCGGCACCTGCGTGCTGACCGGGCTGCCGTCGCCGGCGTTGGGTTCGATCGCCGTCGCGCTGCAGGACTTCATCCTGATGAACAAGACGCTGTGCGGCACGGTCTTCGGGTCGTGCAACCCCAGGAGCGACATCGCGCTGCTGGCCACGTTGTACCAGTCGGGTCGGCTACTCCTCGACGAGATGATCACCAAGCGCTATCGGCTCGACGACATCAACGCCGCCTACGCCGACCTGACCGCCGGCCGCCTGATCCGCGGGGTCATCGACTTCGGCCTGGGACAGTAGCCAGTCTCGCGGTCGCAGCCGCCAGGTGCGGCGGGCGTACTCCAGCTCGGTGTAGGGCCACTGGGTGACGATGCGGCCGGTGGGCGAGCGGAAGTAGCTGTCGCACCGGGTCCAGATGGTGCGCTCCAGGTCGGCGGAAAGCTGTTCGTTGTAACGCTTTTCGGCCTCGGGTCGCACGTCGAGGTAGCCGCCCTTGCGTGCGATCCGGCTGACCGCGCTGGCGACGAGTCGCGCACCCGCCTCGAGGATGTAGACGATCGAGTTTCCGCCCTGGTTGGTGTTGGGGCCATACAGCATGAAGAAGTTCGGGAAGCCGCTGACCGCGACGCCCAGGTACGCACTCGGGTCGTCGCCCCATCGCTCGTGCAGCCGGCGTCCACCGATCCCGATGACGTCGATGCCGGACAGATAGCGCGACGTCTCGAACCCGGTGGCCAGCACGATCGCGTCGACGTCGACCGCGCGTCCGGCCGACGTGACCACCGACGATCCGTCGATGCCGTCGATGGGGTCGGTGATCAATTCGACGTTGTCGCGCTGCAGCGCCCGGTAGAAGTCGTCGCCCAGCAACACTCGCTTGCAGCGGAACGGGTAGTCGGGCGTCAGCTCCCGGCGCAGCCGCTCGTCGGCGACGGTGCGCTCCAGGAACGACGTCGCGACGTGCGTGCGCGCGTCGATGACGGGGTCGTCGGCGAAGGTCGCGGTGTTGTCGTGCTGGAACTTCCAGATCTGCCAGCGGGTGCGGCGGACGGCCAGTGGGTTGCGCCGAAACCTTGCCAATTCCGTTGCGCTGTAGGGGCGGTCATCCTTGGGCACCATCCACGGCGGCGTGCGCTGGAAGACGCTCACCCGGTCGGCGATCTTGGCCAGTTCGGGGACGGCCTGCACCCCGCTGGCGCCGGTGCCGATGACGGCCACCCGCTTGCCCGCCAGGTCGACGCCGTGATCCCAGTGCGCGGTGTGCATGAGCGTGCCGGTGAAGTCGGCCAGTCCCGGAATGTCGGGAAGCCTTGGGGAGCCGAACAACCCGACGGCGCACACGACGACGTCGGCGGTCAGGGTGGATTCGCGCCCCGCCCGGTCCAGCCGGCAATCCCACGCCACGCCGTTCCAGCGGACCGAGCGCACCCGGGTGCCCAGCACCAGGTGCCGGCGCAGGTCGAAGTCGTCGGCGACCGACTCGAGATAGGCCAGGATCTCGGGCTGCCGCGCGTAGGTACGGGTCCAGGATTTGTTGGGCGCGAACGAGAACGAGTAGAGGTGGCTCTGGATGTCGCACGCGGCGCCGGGATAGGTGTTGCGCCGCCAGGTGCCGCCTACCCCGTCGTCGCCCTCGATGATCGCCAGGTCGTCGATGCCGGCGCAGCGCAGCGCGACGGCGGCGGCCAGCCCACCGAAGCCGGCACCGATGATCGCCACCTTGGGCGGGCGCCCGCGGCGGGTCGCGGCCCGCAGCCGGCCGAGACTGTAGCGCCATCGGGCCCGCCGGCTGGTCACCGCCCGGCCTCGCCGCCGCGAATCAGGTAGCCCTCCAGACGACCGTCGCCCCGCCACTCGCGCAGCAGGTCGGCGTACTCCGTGGGCGCGCCGAAGAAGAAGCTGCCTTGTCGGGTCTTGTTGTCCGCCTTGCCCTCCCGGTTGTAGTAGCCGGGGGTGCACGTTTGTGCGCGTTCGGCGCTGGCAGCCGACCGGGCGACGACCGTGTCGACCCAGGCGGACTCGGCGGCGGGAGCGGCCTCGACTTCGCTGACCCCGTGCTCGAGCGCCCACGCGATGATCCACGCGGCGTGGGTAGCCTGCACGTCCAGCAGGTAGGGAAAGTTCACCGTCAGACCCGCCTGCGCGATGCTCTCGATGAAGCAGTTCGGGAACTTCGTCGTGCACAACCCCTGGAAGGTGCGCACCCCGTCACGCCAGTGTTCGGTCAGCGACACCCCGTCGCGGCCGATCAGCTCGAAGCCCGTCCGACGGCAGTAGTCGGTGCCCACCTCGAAACCCGTTGCGAAGATGAGGCAGTCGAGCTCGTAGGGCACGCCGTCGACCACCACACCCGACTCGGTGATGCGCTGCACGCCACGGCCGCGGGTGTCGACCAGGGTGACGTTGTCGCGGTTGAACGTCTGCAGGTATTCGTCGTGGAAGCAGGGTCGTTTGCAGAAGTACCCGTACCACGGCTTGAGCGCCTCCGCGGTCGACGGATCGGCGACGATGCCCGCGACCCGCGCCCGGATTTCCTCCATCTTGGCGAAGTCCGCGATCTCGATGTCGCGGCCACGCTGCGCCGGGTCGACGACGCCGTCGCCGTCGTGGCGCATCACCGGCAGCTTGCGCGTGATGCTCGTCCAGGCGTCGTCGACCAGGTCTTCGTCGGCCTGGCCGCCGGCGGTGAGGATCTGGAAGTTCTCGATGCGCCTGCGCTGCCAGCCCGGCCGTAATGTGCCGGCCCACAGGGGATCCGTCGCACGGTTGGCCCGCACGTCCACCGACGACGGCGTGCGCTGGAAGACGTGCAGCCGCCGCGCCGCCCGGGCGAGGTGCGGGACGCATTGGATCGCCGTGGCCCCGGTACCGATGATCCCGACGCGCTTGTCGGCGAGGTGCTCCAGGTTCTCCCCGGTGTAGGCATAGTCCCACCGGCTGGTGTGGAACGCGTGGCCGCGAAACGCGCCGAGGCCCTCGATGCCGGGCAGCTTGGGTTTGGCCTGGTAGCCATTGGCCATGGACACGAACCGGGCCCGCATCTCGTCGCCGCGGTCGGTGCGGATGATCCAGCGCGATCCTTCTGCATCCCAACGTATCTCGCGTACGTCGGTGCTCAGGCACGCTTCGCGGTAGAGGTCGTAGTGCCGGGCGATCCGCTGGCAATGAGCGAAGATCTCCGCCCCCTTGGCGTACTTTTCGGTCGGCAGGTAGCCGAGTTCCTCCAGCAGCGGCATGTACACGTAGGACTCGACGTCACAGGCGATTCCCGGGTACCGGTTCCAGTACCACGTCCCGCCCACGTCGGCCGCCCTGTCGATCAGCCGCACGCTGTCGACACCGAGCTGACGCAGCCGCACCCCCGTCAACAGCCCGCCGAACCCGGCGCCGATGATGGCCACGTCGACCTCGTCGGTCAGCGGCTCGCGGTCGAAAGTCCCGTCCGTCCAGGGGTCTTCGGCGAAGTGGGCGAAGGCCCCGGTCGTCTCCACGTACTGCGCGATGCCGTCCGGGCGCAGGCGACGTGCGCGCTCTTCGGCGTACCTGCGTCGCAGCGCGTCGACGTCGAATCCCACGCCAACGGTTTCAGTCACGGACACGATCCTCTCGCGCGCCCGACTATATAATCAATCGCTTGATCACATCAAGGGTCCTGTCGCAGCTTTCTGCGCCTGCCCGCAGCTACTGCGGGCCCCGAGCCAAGCAACGTTCCCCGGATCAACTTCTTCGCCGCGGCCAGCGCGGCGTGATAGTTCCGGGGCGGGGACGTGGCCGCC
>NZ_LZJG01000217.1:0-1478 GCF_001667785.1 Mycobacterium sp. E3247
GTGTATTCGGGTGCGGGCAGGGCGCGGGTGTCGAGTTTGCCGTTGAGGGTGACGGGCAGGGTGTCGAGGGTGACGAGGGCGGCCGGGACCATGTAGCCGGGCAGCCGCTCGGCCAGCGCGGCGCGCAGCGCGGCGGGCTCGGCGGTACCGGTCAGGTAGCCGACCAGGCGCTTGTCACCGGGGCGGTCCTCCCGCACCACCACCACCGCATCCTCAACCCCGTCCAGAGCGGCCAGCGCCGAACGGATTTCGCCGACCTCGATGCGATAACCACGGATCTTGACCTGCTCATCAGCACGCCCCACGTACTGCAGCTGCCCATCCGGGCCCCAGCACACCAAATCCCCGGTCCGGTACATCCGCTGCCCCGGCGCGCCGAACGGGCACGCCACAAACCGCGACGCACTCAGCCCGGCCCGGCGCACATACCCCAGCCCCACCCCGCGACCGGCCACATACAACTCCCCGACCACCCCGACCGGCACCGGACGCAACCACCCGTCCAACACAAACAACGCCGCCCCCGGCACCGCCGACCCAATCGGCGGCGCCCCCGACTTCACCGCCAACGGCCGGCTCATCGAGGCAAAGATCGCACTCTCCGTCGGCCCGTAAACATTCATCATCGCCCGCCCCGACGCCCAGCGATCCACCACCTCGGCCGGCACCGGCTCACCGCCGATCACCAACGCGGTGCCCTCCAAACCCTGCGGCGAGAGCATCCGCACCGCCGCCGGAGTCTGACTGAGCACGCTCACCTTCTCGGCGACCAGCAACGCATGGAAGTCCCTGGGCGAGCGGGCCACCGCCTCAGACACCACCACCAGCCGCCCACCATGCAGCAGCGCACCCCAGATCTCCCACACCGAATAATCGAAGGCATACGAATGAAACTGCGTCCACACCTGCCCCGGCGCCAACGCCACACCCACCGCCGGCGCCTCGAACAACCGCGTCACATTGGCGTGGCTGACCGCCACCCCCTTCGGCACCCCCGTCGTCCCCGACGTGTAAATAATGTGCGCCACATCCTCGGGATCCGGCGCCGAAGCCGGCGCGGTGACCGGCTGGCGAGCCAATGCCGGATCGCGCACATCGACGATCGCCACCCCACAACCATCCAGCCGCTCCGCCAACTCGGCGGTCGTCACCGCCGCGACTGGAGCGGCATCGGTGAGCATGAACTCGATGCGCGCCCCCGGCAACGCCGGATCGATCGGCAAATACGCCGCCCCCGACTTCAGCACACCCAAGATCGCCACAATCGCCTCGGCCGAACGGCCGAAGAGCAGGGCCACCGCCTCACCCGGGCCCGCCCCGCGCCCGATCAGGAAGTGCGCCAACCGGTTCGACGCCTCATCCAACTCTCGATACGTCACCGAACGACCCTCAAACGTCACCGCCGCCGCCTCAGGCCTGCGCGCCACCTGCCCGGCGAACAACACCGGAATCGACGCCGGCCCCCACGCCTCGGTCAG
>NZ_LZJG01000218.1:0-1047 GCF_001667785.1 Mycobacterium sp. E3247
CGGCAGCGGCGCCGCGCTGGCGATCGGCGCGATCGACGCGCTCTGCGAGCAGATCGTGGCCGGGGCCGACCGCGAAGGCGACGTGCTGGTGCTGTGCGGCACCACCCTGATCGTGTGGACCACGATCGGACAGGCCCGGCAGGTGCCGGGCCTGTGGACCATCCCGCATACGGCCGCGGGCAAGAGCCAGATCGGCGGCGCCAGCAATGCCGGCGGGCTGTTCCTCGGCTGGGTTGACCGCGTGGTTGCGCCCGGCGACCCCGCCGCCGCGCAGCCCGGGCGGGTGCCGGTGTGGTCGCCCTACATCCGCGGGGAGCGCACCCCGTTCCACGACCCGGATCGCCGGGCCATGCTGGACGCCCTGGATCTCACCCACGACGCGGCGGCGTTGCGGCGCGCCGCCTACGAGGCGTCGGGCTTCGTGGTGCGCCAGCTGATCGAACTAAGCGGCGCGCCGGTGGCGCGCATCGTCGCCACCGGCGGCGGCACCCGGGTCGCGCCGTGGATGCAGGCCATCGCCGACGCGACCGGGCGGCCGGTCGAGCTGTCGGCGGTGCCCGAGGGCGCGGCGCTGGGTGCGGCCTTCCTCGCGCGCATGGCGGTCGGCCTGGAGACCGCGATCGCCGACGCCGCCCGGTGGGCCCGTACCGAACGCGTCGTCGAACCCGACCCCGGTTGGGCGACCGCGATCGAGGATCGCTACCAGCGATTCCTGGAGCTGGGAAACCGCCGATGTAGCGCGCTACCTCCCCCCGCGTTCTAGGCTGGTGCAATGACCGACCACGACCGCAAAGCCGCCCGCCGCGAAATCGCCGACGCCCTGTTGAAAGCCCTTGAGCGGCGCCATGAAATCGCCGACGTCGTGGTGGAATCCGAGAACAAGGCGGCCGCGGTCGAGGCGATCGTCCGCCTGCTCGACACCTCGCACGTCGCCGCCGAAGCGGTGATGGGCATGTCGTTCGATCAGCTCACCATCGACTCGCGCCGCAAGATCCTGGCCGAACTCGAGGACCTGAACAAACAACTCAGCTTCACCCTCGGCGAGCG
>NZ_LZJG01000219.1:0-1687 GCF_001667785.1 Mycobacterium sp. E3247
ATGCGGGTAGCTGCCTGAAATAGAGTGCCGTCCCATGGACGGATTCGAAGGTCGCGGAACGGTGGTCACCGGCGGGGCGAGCGGTATCGGTCTGGCCACGGCCACCGAATTCGCCCGCCGGGGCGCCCGCGTGGTGCTGTCCGACGTCGATCAGCCCGGCCTGGAGCAGGCGGTAAACCACCTGCGCGCCCAGGGATTCGACGCCCACGGCGTGGTGTGCGACGTCCGGCATCTCCACGAGATGGTTCACCTCGCGAAAGAGTCTTTCCGCCTGCTCGGCCGCGTCGAGGTCGTCTTCAGCAACGCCGGCATCGTGGTTGCCGGTCCGATCGCGCAGATGACCCACGACGACTGGCGCTGGGTCATCGACATCGACCTATGGGGCAACATCCACGCCGTCGAGGCGTTCCTGCCGCGACTGCTCGAGCAGGGCACGGGCGGCCACATGGCTTTCACCGCATCGTTCGCCGGCCTGGTTCCGAACGCGGGCCTGGGAACCTACGGCGTCGCCAAATACGGTGTGGTCGGCCTGGCGGAGACACTCGCGCGGGAGGTCCGGGACAACGGTATCGGCGTTTCGGTGTTGTGCCCGATGGTCGTGGAGACCAAGCTGGTCTCCAACTCGGAACGGATCCGGGGCGCCGACTACGGGCTGTCGTCTTCGCCGAAGGCGGCGGACGGGACGCTCCCTACCCAGGACGAGGGCGTCGGCGTCGACGACGTCGCCCGGCTCACGGCGGATGCGATCCTGGCCAACCGCCTGTACGTGCTGCCACACGAAGCCGCCCGCGCCTCGATTCGTCGCAGGTTCGAGCGCATCGACCGAACCTTCTCCGAGCAGGCCGCCGAGGGGTGGAGCCACTAGCCGGCCGGACCCAGGCGGTAGGCGCCCGTCTGCGGGTCGTGATACCAGCCGCTCGCCGCGTGAGTCCCGCCATCGACGTGCAGGGTCTGCCCGGTCAGATATGACGACATGCGGGATGCCAGAAACACTGCGACGCCGGCGATTTCGTCGACATGACCGGGGCGCCCCAGCGGCACCACGTGGCCGATCCCGCTCAGCGCGGCGTCGCCGCCCAGCTGCGCCAGGCCTTCGGTGAGCGTGATGTCGGGCGCGATCGCGTTGACCCGGATGCCGTGGGGCGCCACTTCCAGCGCGGCGGTCTGGGTGTAGTTGATGACGCCCGCCTTGGCCGCGGCGTAGGCCGCGTAGCCCGGCGCCGCGCGCACGCCCTCGATCGAGGTGACCGAGATGATGCTGCCGCCGACGCCCTCGGACACCATCTGTCTCGCGACGCGCTGCGTACACAGCAGCACGTGGCGCAGGTTGGCCCGGTAGAGCGCATCCCAGCCGTTCTCACTGGTTTCCAGCAGCGGCGAGGAGAACACCCCGCCGGCGTTGTTGACCAGGATCGTCGGGGTGCCCAGTTCGGCGTTCGTGCGCTGCAGCGCGTCGTCGACCTGGGCGCTGTCGCGCACATCGGCCACGATGCCCAGCGCCCCAATGGATTCCGCGGCCTGCGCGCAGGTCTGCGGCTCACGTTCCCAGATCGCGACCGACGCACCGAAGGCCGTAAGGCCGGCGGCGATGCCGCGACCGATGCCCGCTCCCCCGCCGGTGACCACCGTTCCGCGACCTTCGAATCCGTCCATGGGACGGCACTCTATTTCAGGCAGCTACCCGCAT
>NZ_LZJG01000220.1:0-512 GCF_001667785.1 Mycobacterium sp. E3247
TCGCACGAATTTACGGCCTTCGCGAGCGCATTGTCGAGCAACTGAGTCGCTGTTTTCGCGTCGGCTACCGTCGCAACGGCTTGACGGACCGCATGCTCGTACGTGTCCTTGTCCTCTTTGTAGAGATTGCTCCGCCACGCGGTGTAAGCCACCCCCACCGAGTACGTGTCCGGCGCGATCAGCGGCTCGCACTGCGGGTTACCCTCGTCGACGAAGGCGGCCACGGGCGGGGAGGTCGCGCCGGGCGGAGGTTTGGACGCCCAGTTTAGTTTCGCACCGACAATCTCGTTAATCAGGTCTGGCGCCAAGATCAGCGAATCGATGGCGTCGGCGAGGGTGCGACCGAGGTGGCGTTGTGGCCGCCGCCCTGCCCGCCGCCACACCCAACCGCCAACGCGACCACTACAGCCCCGAGCGCCGAAACAATGAAACGAATCCTCATTTCGTCTCCTTGCCAAACGGACGAAATCCGCATCTGTTGGTCGAAGAATAGGAGCAGTGCGAGAAACGCG
>NZ_LZJG01000221.1:0-1339 GCF_001667785.1 Mycobacterium sp. E3247
GGGGGTGCTCTCTGTGTACCCTTCGACCAACAGCCCGTTCGAAGAGGAACACTAGATGAGCGCACCCACGGCGAACCGTCCTGCGTCAGGTGTCTTTTCACCCACGCGCGCCAGCATCCCCCAACGGACCCTACGCACCGACCGGTGGTGGATGTCGCCGCTGCGGATCGACCTGGGCTTCGCGGCGTTTGTCATCTACGCGACGGTGCGCGCGTTCCAACGCGACTACTTCTTCGTCCCGAAGTACCACTACCTGACCCCGTTCTACTCGCCGTGCGTGAGCAAGGCGTGCGGGGCGGCCGGCGACTTCTGGCCGCAGATCCTGCCGGACGTCTGGTGGCTGCCCTACGCGGCGCTGACGTTGCCCTTCCTGCTGCTGTTCCGGCTGACCTGCTACTACTACCGCGGCGCCTACTACCGCACGGTGTGGCAGTCGCCCAGCGCCTGCGCGGTGGCCGAGCCCCGCGTCCACTACACCGGCGAGACCCGGCTCCCGCTGATCATCCAGAACAGCCACCGGTACTTCTTCTATATCGCCGGCATCATCTCGGTGATCAACACCTACGACGCGATCATCGCGTTCCACTCGGACAGCGGGCCCGGCGGCTTCGGCTTCGGGCTGGGCAACGTGATCATGGTGGGCAACGTCGTCATGCTGTGGGTCTACACGCTGTCCTGCCACTCGTGCCGGCACGTGACCGGCGGACGGCTCAAGCACTTCTCCAAGCACCCTGTGCGGTACTGGATCTGGACCCAGGTCAGCCACATCAACACCCGGCACAAGCTGTACGCGTGGATCACGCTGGGCACCCTGATGCTCACCGACTTCTACATCGCACTGGTGGCGGGCGGCGCCATCCCCGATTTGAGATTTGTTGGCTGACAGGCCATCTGAGGAAAACCAGAATTTAGCGAGGGTTTCATGGTTGAGGTCGAGCGGCACGCCTACGACGTAGTCGTCATCGGTGCCGGCGGCGCCGGGCTGCGTGCGGTCATCGAGGCGCGCGAACGCGGCCTCAAGGTCGCGGTGGTGTGCAAGTCGCTGTTCGGCAAGGCCCACACGGTGATGGCCGAGGGCGGCTGCGCGGCGTCGATGGGCAACACCAACCCGAAGGACAACTGGAAGACCCACTTCGGCGACACCATGCGGGGTGGGAAGTTCCTCAACAACTGGCGGATGGCCGAGCTGCACGCCAAGGAGGCACCGGACCGCGTCTGGGAGCTGGAAACCTATGGCGCGCTGTTCGATCGCCTCAAAGACGGCAAGATCAGCCAGCGCAACTTCGGCGGGCACACCTACCCGCGGCTGGCGCACGTCGGTGACCGCACCGGCCTGGAG
>NZ_LZJG01000222.1:0-14614 GCF_001667785.1 Mycobacterium sp. E3247
AACAGCATCGGGGTCTCGAAGGTGAGTTGCCCCTTCCACATGGTGCCGATCCAGTTGAAGAACTTGATCCCCGTCGGTACCGCGATCAGGAATGTCATGAACGAGAAGAACGGCAGCAGTACCGCTCCGGTGGCATACATGTGATGGGCCCACACCGCGACCGACAGCGCGGCGATTGCCAACGTCGCATACACCAAAGTGGTGTAGCCGAACAGCGGCTTGCGGGAGAACACCGGGATGATCTCGGAGATGATCCCGAAGAAGGGCAGCGCGATGACGTACACCTCGGGATGGCCGAAGAACCAGAACAAATGCTGGAAAAGGATCACCCCGCCGTTGGCCGGGTCGTAGATGTGGGCGCCGATGCGGCGGTCGGCCTCCAGCCCGAACAACGCGGCCGTCAGCAGTGGGAAGACCACCAGGACAAGCACACTGGTTACCAGGATGTTCCAGGTGAAGATGGGCATCCGGAACATCGTCATGCCGGGCGCTCGCATGCACACGACGGTGGTGATCATGTTGACCGCCCCCAGAATGGTGCCCAGACCGCCGACGCCCACCCCCAGGATCCACAGGTCCCCGCCCACGCCGGGGCTGTGCACCGCATCCGACAGCGGCGTGTAGGCGGTCCACCCGAAATCGGCCGCACCCCCGGGAACGATGAAGCCGCCCAGCGCGATCAGCGCCCCGCAGACGAACAGCCAGAACGACAACGCGTTCAGCCGTGGAAACGCCACGTCGGGCGCACCGATCTGTAGCGGCAGCACCAGATTGGCGAATCCGAAGACGATGGGAGTCGCATAGAACAGCAACATCGCCGTGCCGTGCATGGTGAACAGCTGGTTGTACTGCTCGTTGGACAAGAATTGCAGCCCGGGCCGCGCCAGTTCGAGGCGCAGCAGTAACGCCATCAGGCCGCCGATGAAGAAGAAGATGAAGCACGCGACCATGTACATGATGCCGATCATCTTGTGATCGGTCGTGCTGATGACCTTGTAGATCAGGTTGCCCTTGGGCCCCATCCGGGCGGGAAAAGGCCGACGGGCCTCGAGGGCAGGGGTGGGCGGCGCCTCAGCGGTCATGCATTACCTCCACACGTCCAGAAGCCGGACGGTAATCATCAAGCCGCCCAAGTATTCCGAGACCCCACTGCGCGGACCTAGGGCCAAACGTCCCTAAATTCGGGCGAATCCTGGGTGATGCGGCGCAGGAAGGAAAGCCTTTCCAACGCTGGTGGCCGGCCTCGGGCCGACCGTGAAATGTGGTGTTGACCGGTGCCCCCCGAGCGACGAACATCAACGCAACGCGGCGATCGCCGCCGGCCCGGAGGGGCGAAGCCCCGACTCGGCAACAGCACCTGAGGAGAACCGTATGAGCACCCGGATCATGGACGAGGCCGCACGGGTTCTGGCCGACCCGTCGGCCTACGCCGACGAGAAGCGGTTGCACCAGGCGCTGACCTACCTGCGGGCCCACGCCCCGGTCTCCTGGGTCGATATCGAAGGCTACAAACCGTTTTGGGCGATCACCAAGCATGCCGACGTGATGGACATCGAACGGCAGAACGACCTGTTCACCAACGATCCGCGCCCACTGTTGATGGTTTCCGAGGGCGAAGACGTGCTGCGCGCCCAGATGGAGGCGGGCATCGGCCTGCGCACGCTGATCCACATGGACGATCCCCACCACCGCGACATGCGGAAGATCGGCGCCGACTGGTTCAGGCCGAAGGTGATGCGGGACTTGAAGTGTCGCGTCGACGAGCTGGCCGGGATCTACGTCGACAAAATGGTCGAGAAGGGGCCCGAGTGCGACTTCGTCCAGGAGGTCGCCGTCAATTACCCGCTGTATGTGATCCTGTCGCTGCTGGGGCTGCCGGAGTCCGACTTCCCGCGGATGCTCAAGCTCACCCAGGAGATGTTCGGCGGTGACGACACCGAGTTCCAGCGGGGTGGCACGACCGAGGACATGCTCGCCGTGCTGCTGGACTTCTTCAACTACTTCGCCGCGCTCACCGCGTCACGCCGCGAGCGCCCGACCGAGGACCTGGCCTCGGCGATCGCCAACGCCACGATCAACGGCGCACCGTTGTCGGACATGGACACGGCGTCGTACTACGTGATCGTGGCCAGCGCCGGCCACGACACCACCAGCGCGGGCATCGCCGGTGGCATGCTGGCGCTGCTGGAGAACCCCGGTGAGCTGGCGCGGCTGCAAAAGGACATGGGACTGATGGGCACCGCGGTCGAGGAGATGATCCGCTGGGTGGTGCCGGTCAAGGAGTTCATGCGCACCGCGCAGGCCGACACCGCGGTGCGCGGGGTGCCGATCGCGAAGGGTGAATCGGTACTGCTGTCCTATGTTTCGGCCAACCGCGACGAGGACGTGTTCACGGACCCGTTCCGATTCGACGTCGCGCGCGACCCCAACAAACACCTGTCGTTCGGCTACGGCGTGCACTTCTGCCTGGGCGCCGCGTTGGCCCGGATGGAGATCAACAGCTTCTTCTCCGAGCTGGTCCCGCGGATCAGGTCGATTGAGCTGGCCGGCGCGCCGGAGCTGATGGCCACGACATTCGTCGGCGGCCTCAAGCACCTGCCGATCCGCTACTCGCTGAAGTGAATTCGGGCCGACTCACGTAACGGTCAACTCGGCGGGCAGCTCGTCTTCCAGCGCCGCCCGCGCGAGCAGCTCGCCCAGCACCGGGCCGAACTTCATCAGGTTGGCGCCGACGATCACAATCACGCGGTCGGCATACCCACGGGATTAGAAGAAGAACCCGGCGTGGGGTGCGTCCGGCACCGCGAACAGCCGATCCGCTGTGTCGATCGCCGAGGGGTCTTCGGCCCGGGCCAGGCCGGCGATCACAAGGTCACGCCACGTCGTTCCGCCAAGCAGGACGGCGGCCAGCCCCTCGACGTCGACCTCGAGGTCCGCTGGTCGCCCGGTCGGCTCGGCACCGTCCCCGGTGACCGTGAAGCGGCCCGAATTGCCGGGCAGCAGGGTGTCATTGACCGCGATCGTGACGGCGCCGTCGCCGCCGTAGCGGCGTGCCTCCAGAGCCCGCCCCGCGTCGATGACACGCAGCCAGGTTTCGTCGTGCACCGCGGTGACCCGCGCCGCCCGCCGATCGACCAGCAGCCACGGCAGCGGGTCATCCATCGGCAACATCCAAAACACCACGCGGTCAATGAGATCCAACTCCAGCAGGAACCGCAGCAATCCGAGATAGGCCTCCGGGGTGGGCGCGAAGAAATCCTCCACCGCGATCGTGCGCTGGTCGCTGACGAACCACCTCTCGGTGTCGACGGGACGGTAGCGGGCAAACCCGGATTCGGATCCCGGTTTGCCGTGCACCACGAAATACGAGGGACCGGGCGCGTTTTCGGTTCGCAGCCGCAGGCTCTCCCACCACGGTCGCGGCCGGTCGATCGTTCCCGGACGCGACGGGCGATTCTGGGCATAGATGCCCGGCAGCAGCTCCCAGGCCTGCGCGGCGTCGACCAACCGCACCGGACCGCCCGGCCCGACGTCGCGGCGCAGCGCGGCACGGGCCGTGTGCACCTCCACCGTCTGCGAAGAGCTCGCCACGCCGTATCCGTACCGGCCGTAGATCGTCGCCTCCGACGCCCGCAGGGATGCCACCACTTCACCGCGGGCGGCGATGTCGCGCAACTGATGACCGATCAGCTCGGTGGCGACGCCCCGCCGGGTGAACGAGGGCAGCACCCCGATGTGCGTGACGGCGGCGTGGCCCACCATCGCCCCGCCGGGAAGCGTCATTCGACTCGTCACGGCGTCCGCGGTGCCCACGAGCTGGCCGCCCACGAACGCCCCGACGGTACGGCCGGGCTCGAGCAGTTTGGCGATCTGCCCGGGTGGCAGGTCCGGCAGCGGCGGGAAGCCGATCATCGCGACGCGGAACACGTTGGCGGCGGCGAGCAGATCCTCCTCGCTGCCGAGCACCCGGATCTCGATGGTCATCCGGCCATCATGTCTGGTGCCCGCCGGCCCGTGGACCGCGGGATGCGGCCGCTAACGAATCTGCAAGCCGGTCAACGCCCGGGAGATCACCAGGCGCTGGATCTCGCTGGTCCCCTCGAAGATGGTGAAGATCTTGGCGTCGCGGTGCATTCGCTCCACGGGATAGTCGCGGGTGTAGCCGTTGCCGCCCAGGATCTGGATCGCCTCGTCGGTGACGTAGACGGCCGTCTCGCTGGCCACCAGCTTGGCCATCGACCCCTCCGCCGCGTCGAAGGACTGGTTGTTGCGGGCCATCCATCCGGCCCGCCACACCAACAGGCGCGCGGCGTCGATGCGGCTTCTCATGTCCGCCAGCTTGAACGCCACCGCCTGGAATTCGCCGATCTTGCGCCCGAATTGCTCACGCTGGCAGGCATAGTCGAGTGCGTACTCGTAGGCGGCCCGCGCGACACCGACGGCCATCGCGCCGACCGTGGGGCGGGTGCGCTCGAAGGTCTTCATCGCCGCCTGACTGCGTGCCGATGCGCCCGATTTGACGCGGGCTATCCGCGCTTCGAACTTCTCGCGGCCGCCGAGGATGTGGTCCTCCGGCAGGCGGACGTTGTCCAGCACCACCTCGGCGGTGTGGGACGCCCGAATCCCATGCTTCTTGAACTTCTGGCCCTGCGCCAGCCCGCTGACACCCGCCGGGACGACGAATGTGGCCTGCCCCCGGGTCCCCAGCTCGGGATAGACCGACGCCACCACGATGTGCACGTTGGCGATGCCGCCGTTGGTCGCCCAGGTCTTGGTGCCGTTGAGCACCCATTCCCCGGTGACCTCGTCGTAGCGCGCCCGGGTACGGATCGCGCCGACGTCGGACCCGGCGTCGGGCTCGGATGAGCAGAACGCGCCCAGCTTCGGCTCGTCCGCCGTGCCGAACATCTCGGGCAGCCAGCGACCCAGCTGTTCGGGAGTTCCGTTGCCCGCCAGGGCCGCAGCGGCCAGCCCGGTGCCCATGATGGACAGCGCGATGCCCGCATCGCCCCAGAACATCTCCTCGAACGCGGTCAGCATGCCCAGGCCCGTGGGCTCGGCAGCCTGCTGCGCGAAGAAGTCGGGGGAGTACAGGCCCACCTTGGCGGCCTCCTGGATCACCGGCCACGGGGTCTCCTCCCGTTCGTCCCATTCGGACGCGGCGGGCCGGATGACGTCGGCGGCGAACTTGTGCACCCAGTCGCGCACCTCGATCACGTCGTCCGTCAGTTGCAGCGAGAAAGTCACGGCTTCACTCCTGAGATGGTTTGTCGTTCAACGGTTTTTTGGGGGTTCCGTATTGGGCGAGGACGCTGACGGTCTGGCTGACCCACGCCTCGAAGTAGCGCTCCTCGTCGATGTTGCCGGGCAGCCGGCCGGTCAGCGCCTGCAGCGTCGCGGCGTAGGACAACGACCCGATCGCGACCGCGGCGGCCGCCTCCGGGTCGGGGATGCGGGTACGGCCGGCGCGATTCGACGCGGCGAGCTCGTCGGCGAACCGCTGGTAGGCGTTGTCGGTGATGACCTGCCAGGTCTTCTCGTCCAGGTCACCGAGCTCGTCGGGTTCCCGCAGCATGACCTTGAGCAGGTCCTCGCTCTGCTTGAGGTTGCTCCAGATCAGCTGGCCGGCGGTGCGCACGGCCTGTTCGACACTGCCCGGCTGCCCGGCGTCGTATTGCTCGCGCGCCGCCACGATCCTGTCGATCCGGTACGCGACGGCGGCCTCGAGCAGTTCGCGTTTGGAGCCGAAGTGCTTATACAACGCGCCCGATCCGGGTGCCAGGCCCGATGCCCGCTGGATGTCGGCCACCGACGTCGCCGCGTAGCCCTTGTCAGCGAAGAGCCTGAGCGCCGCGGCCAGCAGGCGATCGCGTCCGGAGGCGAGCATGGTGAGAGAGTACTCACTCACCACCATTCGGCCAAATTGTCGCGGTCGGCGGGACGCGAGTTCAACGAGGGGCGCTAGATTCTCTGCGAAACGCCACGGCGCCAGGACGCGGCGACTCGGTATCGGTGTGAGGGTGGTGGTCGAGGAGTCGGCGCGTCGCCGGCCCGGTGCCACGAACCGCACAAGAGGAGCGTGACAGTCGCGTGTTACCGCACGTACAGCTGCCGATGCGGGTGTTGTCGCTGCGCACGATCGTTGTCGTGGCCGCGCTCTCGGTCATCACCCTCGTCGTCCTGTTGGGCACCTGGGTGTGGGTGGGTGTGACCAACGACCAGTACAGCCAGCTCGACCGCCGGCTCGATTCGGTCAGCAGCCTCGGCGACATCAACTCACTGCTCAACAACGTGGAGCACGCCAGCCCCGACCAGCCCATGCCGGACGGCAACCTGGTCCGCACCGCTCGCATCGGCGATCAGACGGTTTCGGTGCCCAGCAACATCGTGCTGCCGAAGCTGCCCAACGGGTACGCGAACACCACCATCGACGGGGTGCAGTACCGCGTCCGCACCTTCTCCGCCGGCCCCGCCTTGATCGCGCTGGCCGCGCCGCTGGCCGAGGCCCAGCACCGGATCAACGAGCTGCACCTGCGGGTGCTGCTGATCTGCGCCAGCGTCATCGGGGGCACCGTGGTCGTCGGCTGGGTGATCTCGCTGATCATGGTGAACCCGTTCCTGCTGCTGGCGCAGCAGGCCCGCGCCATCAACGCCCAGTCCAGCCCCGACGAGGTCCAGGTGCGCGGGGTGCGCGAGGCCGTGGAGATCGCCGAGGCCGTCGAGGGCATGCTCGCGCGCATCGGCAACGAACAGCAGCGCACCAAGGCCGCGCTCGAGTCCGCCCGCGACTTCGCCGCGGTCGCCTCCCACGAACTGCGCACCCCGTTGACGGCCATGCGCACCAACCTCGAGGTGTTGTCCACCCTGGACCTGCCGCCGGAGCAGCGCGAGGAGGTCATCGGCGACGTCATCCGCACCCAGAGTCGCATCGAAGCGACGCTGACGGCGCTGGAGCGGCTGGCGCAGGGTGAGCTGACCACCGTCGACGACTTCGTCCCGTTCGACATCACCGAGCTGTTGGACCGAGCCGCGCACGATGCGCTGCGGATCTATCCCGACGTGGAGGTGTCGCTGGTGCCGTCGCCGACCGTGCTGATGGTGGGGCTGCCCACGGGGCTGCGGCTGGTGATCGACAACGCCATCGCCAACGCCGTCAAGCACGGCAACGCCGGCAAGATCCAGCTCACCGTGAGCAGCTCCAGCGAGGGTGTCCAGATCGCGATCGACGACGACGGAACCGGCGTCCCGGAATCCGAGCGGGCAACGGTGTTCGAGCGCTTCACCCGCGGGTCGACGGCGTCGCGCTCGGGCTCGGGGCTGGGGCTGGCGTTGGTCGCCCAGCAGGCCGAATTGCACGGCGGCACAGCGGCATTACAGACCAGCCCGCTGGGTGGCACCCGGCTGCTGCTCAACCTGGCCGGCGATGGACGCGGCCCCGGGTAGATTTCGCCCGCTATTAACGCACCGGAAAATCGGGCCCCTGGGCGCCCAATTCGCCGTGAGTCGGCAAAAATAAGCGCGGCGTCGATCCGTTGTTCGACGGCGGTTTACGTCCGCCATAACTGCGACGTATTCGCATGAGCCGGTGACCACAGTGTCTGCAGTGGCATAAGAGGTTGTTTGACGGATGACTCATAGCGGGAATACCGCCGACCAGAACAAACGCGTAATTTGCCGGTCGGCAGCCCGGGAGGATCGAGTGAATAACACGAACGGTCGGATCGCACTAGACTGATGCGCCAAGCCCGTCTTTATGACGCTGAGCAATCGGAGGGAAATCATGACGATGTCGATGCAGCCAGAGGCGGTTCTGGCGTCGGCAAGCGCGGAGTCGGCCATCAGCGCCGAAACGGAATCGGCGGCGTCGGCGGCGGCGCCGGCCCTGCTGGGGGCGATGCCGATGGGCGGCGATCCGGACTCGGCGATGTTCGCGGCGGCGCTGAACGCTTGCGGCGCCAGCTATTTGGGGGTGGTGTCCGAGCACGCGGCGCAGCGCGGGCTGTTCGCCGGGGCGCAGGGGCTGGCCTCGGGCACGACCGTCGCGACGGAAACCGCTCGCCAGGCGGCCCTGCTGACAACCGCGGCCACCAGCCTCTAAAAGGGGAAGGTACGCATGGCCGATCCGGGGTGGGCTGCGCGTACACCTGAGGAAAACGATCTACTGCTCAAGGGCGGCGCCGGGGTGGTCACTCACCTGGCCAACGAGGCCGCCTGGATGGCTCTGGCAGCCACCCACCACGCCTCAGGTATCGCGTCTGCGGTCAACACGGCTACGACATCAGCCAGCTGGCTGGGTGCCGGCTCGGCGGCGTCGGCGGCCAACGTCACGATGCTCAACGCGTCGCTGCACGGGCTGGCCGGCTGGGTCGACATGAAGGCACCGGTCGTTGCCACCGCGGTCTCCGCGTACCAAATGGCATACGGCACGATGCGTCCCGCTCCCGAATGCATCGCCAATCGCGATGAGTGGGGAGTCGACAACGGGATCAACCCCCTGGTGCTGGGGGCCCTGACCCCCCGAATCGTGTCGCTTGATGTCCAGTATTTCGGGGTGATGTGGCCCAACAACTCTGCCGTCGGGGCGAGCTACGGGGCCATCCTGACGTCGCTGAGCGAAAGCCTCGCGATTGCGCCACCCGTGGCGACCATGGGCGCGTCGCCGGCGGCACCGGCACAGGCGGCCGCCGCGGTGGGCGAGGCGGCCGCCCAGGTCGGGGCCGGTGACGGCATGCGCTCGGCCCTGCAGGGGGCGCAGCAGGGCACCTCGAGCGCCGGTCAGGCGGCATCGGGCGGCCAGGACTTCATGAGTCAGGCTGGCTCGTTCATGGAGCCGGTGCAGTCGATGATGGGGGCCGTCCCCCAGGCGATGCAGGCGCCCATGCAGATGATGCAGGCGCCCATGCAGATGATGCAGCCGCTGCAATCGATGATGGGCATGTTCGCCAATCCGGGCGCCATGGGTGGGGCTGCGCCGGGCGTCTCGGCGGTCTCGGCGACGGAGGTGTCGGCCGTCGGCGCATCGGGCGGCGGCGGGGCCGCCTCCCTGGGCAGCGCGGGCATGCCCGCGACCAGTTTCACCCGTCCCGTCAGTGCTTTCGAACCGGCCGGCAGCGGACGGCCGGTTGGGTTGCGGCCGAGCGGGGCGCTGGGCGCCGAGGCCATGCGTCCGCAGACCACGACGGTCGGCGGTGGCACACCGATGGGCGGCATGCCGGTGGGGCATGGGGCGGGAGGAGAACGCGGATCTCGAGACAAATCCGAACAGCCCGCGACCGTGCGGGTAGTGGACACCAGAGTGTGAAGCCGGCCCGGCCAAGGGTGAATCGACAGGTATAAATAGCCGCCATACACTTCGCTCCATGCCCCAGGCATTTACGGGGGGCGGCCAACCGGAGAAGGAGAATTCAGTGACAATCAAGGTGACACCGCAAATGCTGCGCGATACGTCCAACGCCATTCAGGCGAACATGGAACACGCAATTGGGATCGGCCAGGGATACGTGGCCAACCAAGAGAACGTGATGAACCCGTCGACCTGGTCCGGTGACGCGGTGGTCGCGTCGCACGCGACGGCCATCGAGGTCCAAAACGACCTGAACAAGGTGCTGAACGGCGGCACCCGGCTGGCCGAGGGCCTCAAGCAGGCGGCGGCCCTGATGGAAGGTCACGAGGCGGATTCGTCGCACGCTTTCAGCGCTCTGTTCGGCCACGGCGGATCCTGACTTCCGCCTGCCTCGCTCCTAATTCCACAAACGGTCTTCTGAAAGGAAATTAACAATGTCTGATCCAATTACTTACAACCCCGGAGCCGTGGCAGACTTCGCCAGCGATGTCGCTTCTCGCGCCGGTCAGTTGCAGGGCATTTTCGATGACACCTCGAACCGGACCAACGCGTTGCAGGAATTCTTCGCCGGCCACGGTGCGTCGGGCTTCTTCGAGGCGCAGGCGCAGATGCTCTCGGGGTTGCAGGGCCTCATCGACACGATCCGCCAGCACGGCCAGACCACGTCGCACGTGCTCGACGGCGCGCTGAGCACCGACCAGCACATCGCCGGCTTGTTCTGACTCCGCCCGAGGGCCGGTGAAGGTGGGGCAGGCGCGCCCGAGCGTGTGTGCCCCACCTTTGGTGTCTTGCCACCGAGGAGAGAGACATGCTGACAACGACGGTCGACGGACTGTGGGTGCTGCAGGCGGTCACCGGGGTGGAGCAGACCTGCCCCGAGCTCGGCCTGCGCCCGCTACTCCCGCGGCTCGACACGCCTGAGCGGGCACTGCGACACCCGGTGGCGGCCGAGCTGAAGGCCGCCGGCGCCCTCGACGACGCCGGCCACGTCGACCCGATGATCCGCGAGTGGCTCACTGTGTTGTTGCGGCGCGACTTGGCGCTGCTCGTGACCATCTCGGTCCCCGGGCGCGACGCCACGCGCGCGTCCATTTGCCGGTTCGCTTCCTGGTGGGTGGTTTTGGAACGCCACGAGGAGCTGGTGCGCCTCTATCCCGCCGGCACCGCCAGCAACGAAACCGGGGCCAGTGATCTGGTGGTCGGGCAGGTCGAGCGGCTGTGCGGGGTGGCCGAGGTGGCGCCCCTCAAGCCGGTCACCTTGGACACCGAGCACTTGCTCGCCTCGGTGCGCGACGCCGCCAGCCTGCGGACGTTTCTGCTCAGTCAGAACCTGGACGTCGACCAGCTGCAGATCGTCACGATGGCGGCCGATCCGGCGCGTTCCGCGCACGCGGCCATCGTGGGGCTGCAGGCCGGGGTGGGACCGGACGAGATGGCGCGCATCGCCGTCGGCGACTCGACCGTCTCCATCATCGACACCCCGGCGGGCCGCGTCTGCGTGGAGAACGTGATCTCGGGGCAACGGCGCTATCAGATCGTCTCGCCCGGTTCGCGCAGCGACATCAGCGGCGCGGTGCAGCGGCTCATCCGCCGCCTGCCCGCCGGTGAGGAGTGGTACTCGTATCGTCGGGTGGTCTGACCGGAGCCGGATTCTCAACTGACCCAAGATAAGTCGGTTAACCAATGCCGTGGAATAGCAACCTCTTACGCACTTGAAGGGGTTTGTTGATCGGTAAACGCGGTATCGCCAAGCGTGTTAGCATCGCGACGTGACGAGCCCTTGGAATGACCCGAATATGTCGGACGAAGGGGCGCTCAGACGGGGGGAACCGTCAGGGGGCCGCAACTTCCCGGATTCGGTATCCGACACCATGCGCATTACCGATCTGGCCGCGCCTCGAAAGATTCCCCCAGGCTCGGGTTGGCGGAAATTCATCTACGTCATCTCTTTTAAAAAAATTAACCCCGGAGAATCGCCCAGCGAGCGGCACTACCGGGACTTGCAGAACCGCATCCGGCGGCACATCCGTCGGCAGTACGTCATCACGGTGGTCTCCGGCAAGGGCGGCGTCGGCGTTTCGACGATGGTCGCCTGCATCGGTGGGGTGTTCCGAGAATGCCGGCCGCAGAACGTGATTGCGATCGACGCGGTCCCGGGTTTCGGCACGCTGGCCGACCGGATCGACGAGTCACCGCCGGGTGACTACACCGCCATCATCAACGACACCGACGTGCAAGGCTACGCGGACATCCGTGAACACTTGGGACAGAACCCGATAGGCCTCGATGTGCTGGCCGGAAACCGCACCTCGGACCAGCCCCGGCCGCTGGTGCCGGCGATGTTCTCCGGCGTTTTGTCGAGGCTGCGGCGAACCCACACCGTGATGATCGTCGACACCTCTCCGGATCTGGAACACGAGGTGATGAAGCCGGTCTTGGAGAACACCGACACCCTGGTGTTCGTCTCCGGCATCACCGCGGACCGGTCTCGGCCGGTGCTGCGGGCCGTGGACTACCTCAGGTCGCAGGGCTACCACGAGCTGGTCTCGCGCAGCACCGTGATCATCAACCACACCGATCAGATCACCGACAAGGATGCGCTGGCGTACCTGACCGAGCGGTTCAGCAAAGTCGGCGCGACCGTCGAAGAGATGCCTTTCGATCCGCACCTGGCCAAAGGTGGGCTCATCGACACGGTTCATGAATTGAAGAAAAAGACGCGGTTGCGGCTTTTTGAAATTACCGCCGGCCTGGCCGACAAATACATTCCGGATGCGGAGCGGACGGCGCCGTGACATCAGCGCATAAGGTCGCCTTCCCGGCGCGCTGTGCGGTCAATATTTCCTACGAGAGGCATCTGTGCTCGCAAGTGTTCCCCGCCGGAATTCCGGTGGAGGGATTCTTCGAAGGAATGGTCGAGCTCTTCGACGCGGACTTGAAGCGGAAAGGGTTTGAAGGCATAACGTTGCCGGCCGGCAGCTACGAACTCCACAAGATCAACGGGGTCCGGCTCGACATCAACAAGAGCCTCGACGAGCTGGGCGTGCAGGACGGCGACACCCTGGTGTTGGTGCCCCGGGTCGCCGGCGAGTCCTTCGAACCGCAGTACGAGTCGCTGTCGACCGGTCTGGCCGCCATGGGCAAGTGGCTGGGCCGCGACGGCGGTGACCGGATGTTCGCCCCGGTGACGCCCCTGACCGCCGCCCACACCGCCATCGCCATCATCGCGATGGCGGCCGCGGTGGTCGTCGCCCTCGCGCTGCGCGCGCGGACGTTCACCGACAGCCCAGTCCCGGCCGCGGTGGCCGGCGCCGTCGGCGTCTTGCTGATGATCGCAACGTTCGTCGTCTGGTGGGGCTGGCGGGAGCGGCGCGACATGTTCAGCGGGTTCGGCTGGCTGGCGGTCGTGTTGCTGGCCGTCGCGGGCGCCTGCGCGCCGCCGGGCTCCCTCGGCGCAGCCCACGCGGTGATCGGACTCGTGATCGTGATCCTGGGGGCGATCGCCATCGGTGTGCTGACCCGCAAGCGGTGGCAGACGGCGGTCGTCACGGCGGTGGTGACGGTGTGCGGGATCCTCGCCGCGGTGGGCGTCGTGCGGATGTTCCGGCCGGCCTCGCCGCAGGTGCTGGCCATCTGCGTGCTGGTGGGATTGCTGATCCTGGTCAGGATGACGCCGCTGATCGCGTTGTGGGTGGCCCGCGTGCGGCCGCCGCACTTCGGATCGATCACCGGGCGTGACCTGTTCGCGCGCCGCGAGGGCATGCCCGTCGACACGGTCGCCCCGGTCAGCGAGGACGAGTCCGAGGACGAAGACAACGAGCTGACCGACATCACCGCGCGGGGCGCGGCGATCGCCGCCTCGGCCCGGCTGGTCAACGCCGTCCAGGTCGGGGTGTGCGTGGGGGTGTCGATCGTCCTGCCCGCCGCCGTGTGGGGAGTGCTGGCGCCGGGACGCCAATGGGCCTGGTTGGCGCTGGTGGTGGCGGGCCTGGTGGTGGGCATCTTCATCACCCAGGGCCGCGGATTCGCCGCCAAGTATCAAGCCGTGGCGCTCGCCTGCGGCGCCTCGGCCGCGGTGTGCGCGGGAGTGGTGAAATATGCGCTCGCCGAGCCGAAAGACGTTGTGAACGGCCTGCTTTGGCCCGCGACGGCCGTCGCAGCCTTCGCCGCGCTCGGCCTGGCCGCGGCCCTTTTGGTGCCCACGGTGCGGTTCAGGCCCTTCATCCGGTTGACCGTGGAATGGGTGGAAGTGCTCGCGTTCATCGTCTTGCTGCCGGCGGCGGCGGCCCTGGGAGGGCTCTTCACGTGGATTCGCCACTGAAGCGGGTGGCGGCGATGACCGCCGCCGTCACCCTTGTTGCGCTTGCGGCGAATGTCCCTGCCGCACAGGCGATCACGCCCCCACAAGTGGATCCGGGATTGGTGCCGCCGGACGGACCGCCCCGATCGGACCAGCCGATGCGGCGCGCCAACAGCTGCTCGACGCCCATCACCGTGCGCAACCCCGACGTCGCGCAGCTGGCGCCCGGCTTCAACCTGCTCAACATCAGCAAGGCATGGCAATACAGCACCGGCAACGGTGTACCGGTGGCGGTCATCGACACCGGTATTTCGCCCAACCCGCGGCTGCCCGCCGTGCCCGGCGGCGACTACATCATGGGCGAGGACGGCCTGTCCGACTGCGACGCGCACGGCACGATCGTGGGCTCGATCATCGCCGCCGCGCCGCAAGGGGTTCTGCCCATGCCACGGCCGATGCCCTCGACGCCCGCCTTCCCCCCACCGGCCGGACCGCCACCGGCCATCGGCGCACCTCCGCCGCCCGTGGAGGTGCCGCCGCCGGTGGCGCCGCCGCCACCGCCCCCGCCGGTGACTATCACCCAGGTGATTCCGCCACCGCCGGAACGGTTGTTGGCCACGGTCAGTGGGGCGTCCCAGCTGATCGGCCGCCGGCCGTGGCGCCACAACACCAGCCACGACCACGCGGGCTGACCCCACCACCGGACGAAGACCAGGGCGATGCCGACCACCGCGGCGACCGCGGCGCCGATGTAGCCGGCCGCCGCCCAACTCGCCACCGCGAGCAGGAACACGACCCACACCCCGACGACCCGTCGGTTGCTGCCCGGGCTGAACCCGGTCAGCGTGGACCTCACCGCGCCCTCCTCAGCCGCGCCGCAATGGCGGCCACGAGCACGCCCGCGGCCACCGCCCCGACGAACCCGACCGCGATGTTGCGGGCCCGGTGGTTCGCCGCCGCGGGTCGCCGTG
>NZ_LZJG01000223.1:0-546 GCF_001667785.1 Mycobacterium sp. E3247
TGACCAATGCCAGTTGTGAGATGGAAGCGGCGGAGGTGAACCACTTTTCGCCATTGAGAACCCAATCCGGCCCTCGCTGCACGGCCGCGGTCTGCATGCCGGTGGCATCGGCGCCGGCGGCTCTTTCGGTCATGGCAAAGCAGACCCGGATATCGCCGTTGACCAGCGGGACCAGGTAGCGCTGCTTCTGCTCCTCGGTCCCGTGCTCGATGAGGGTCAGCATGGTCGCGTCCTGTGGGCCCATGCAGTTCAACGCCCACGCACCCAGATGGCTGAACGCGCGGCCCACTTCGACTTGCACGACGGCATTGGCCAAGTGCCCCAACCCCATTCCGCCGTACTGCACCGGTACGAAGGGGCACCACAACCCTTCCGCGTGGGCCCTGTCCTGGACCTCCTTGACGATGTCGAAGAAGGGACGCGTGCCGATCTGTGGCTCCGCCGGCAGCACTACCTCGTCGATGAAAGTGGCGACCCGGGCACGCAGTTGCTGAATCTCCGCCGGGAGCTCGAAATCGATCATGTGACATACGCTGACAGGATTGA
>NZ_LZJG01000224.1:0-10673 GCF_001667785.1 Mycobacterium sp. E3247
GGGCGACCACGGCGGCGATGCCCTTGGCGTTGGCGCCGCCGATCACCGACCGTTCCTTGGTGCCGAACACGCCCTTGCTCACGGCGCGCTCCAGCAGCTCGTCCAGTCCGGGGATCGGCTTCATCAGCTGCACGTCATCGGACGCCTCGGCCAGGCCCTTGTCGATCTTCAGGATCGGCACCACGCCCTTGGTCTCCCACAGGTAGGTCGTCGACGGCCGGCCCTCGATCTCGCGGTCCATGGTCTGCTCGAACAGGATCGCGGCCAGCACGCGATCACCGGCGAAGGCCGGGGAGGTGATGATCCGCGACCGCATCTGATGGATGAGGTCGAACATCTCCTCCTCGGAGGAGTACGCGTCGTCCTGGATGCCGTAGAGGCGCAGTGCCTTGGGAGTGGACCCGCCGCTCTGATCGAGCGCCGCGATGAATCCCTTGCCCGACGTCATCCGCTCCGCTTGCTTCTCGTTCGGCATGGAAGTTCTCCACTCCTTCGTGGTCGGCGTCAAGGTCACGTCGCTGCGGTGCCGCGCACCCTTGAAATAATCGTGCCGATCATATTCGGCCGATCAAAGCCCCAGAAGGCAGGCCGTCACAGCTCGGCTTGGTCGGGCTGCGGGGTGGCGGGTCTGACGCGCCACAGCGCCATGCGATCCAGGAGCCGGTCGCGCAGAACGAGCGTGTGGAACAGCACCGCGCACATGTGGGCGGTAAACGTGGCGAACAGCAGGAACGCGAACGCGCCGTGGCACTCGCGCAGCACCGCGAACACGTCGATGCTGTGCGGCGCGATGCCGGGCAGCCGCAGCGGACCCACCAGCGTGACGGGAAACCGCGCCGCCGACAGCATCGCCCATCCGGTGAGGGGCTGCACCAGCAGCAGGGCGTAGAGCAAACGCTCCGACCACGTCGCGATCCGCCGTTCCGCGCCGCTCATGGTGGACAGGAACGGTGGGGGCCGGTGCCTGAGCCGATTCGCCAGCCGCACCACGGCGAAGATCAGGATCAGCACACCCAGCGGCCGATGGATGGCCAGCAGCAGCGGGTAGTAGGTCAGGGAGGCGACCATGGTGACGCCGATGAGCAGTTGCGCGATGACCATCGGCGCCATCAGCCAGTGCAACAGGCGGGACGGGAGCGCGAAACGCGTCGCGGGGTTGGCGTGCGTCACCGGAGCACCTGGGAGACGTCGACGGCGCTGGGCGTCTTGGGTTCCTCCGCGCGGCGGGTGAACGATCGGGCGTAGACGGCCGATCTCGCGGCGAGCAACGGGTCGTCGGACACGGTGATCCCGTCCGGCAGCACCGTCGGGTCGAAGTTGATGTCGCGAGCGTTGCCGGGCGCCTCGGTCTGCACGGCGGTGACGGTGATGGTGCCGGCCTCGACGGTGCGGCGCGACCGCGGCCAGGGTTTCGTGGCGTCGTGGGTCGGGTCGCCGGGTTCCCCGACCGTGAGCACCAGCCGCCAGCTCAGCGGGCGCTGGGCCAGCGTGCGGATGAGGTCGTCGAACAGGTAGTCCTTGCCGGCCGGTGGGGCCGGTGGGGTCGGGGCTTCCTGCGGAACGACCGCCCAGCGCACCGGCACGGTCGCCCCGGCGCCGTTGGTGAACCGGAACGCGTTGAGGCCGTAGAAGGCGCTGTCGGCGAAGCCCGCGCTGGGCGCGGCCTGCTTGATGATCTTCATCGCGGCGACGGTCTCGGGGTGGCGGTCGAGGAAGGCGGCCATCTTCTGCGGATCGGGTTTGCCCGTCTCGGGCACCGGCTTGGACGCCAGGAGCCGGTCGTAGAAGCCCTGCGGCGTGCTGTCCGGGAAGACGGGGATGTTGATCATCGCGGTGCGCCATTGCTGGCCGTCGGGTCCCTGGAAGAGCAGGCCCAGCCCGCGGACCGTGGTGGACGCGTCCGCCTGATCCGGCAGGGTCCCCGACAGGGAGAACCGGCCGATGACCGGCACGCTGCCCTCCCGGAAGACCGCGGCCCGGCAGATCGCCGCCCCCGCGCCCGTGCTCGCGAAGGTTCCCACCGCGCTGAGGCCCTTGGCGTGATTGCGGCGAAAGCCGTCGTGGCGTCCGTAGATGTGTTCGAAGCGATCGGCGAATCGGGACGGGGTCAGCGCCGCAGGCCGCAGCCAGCCGCCGGCATAGGCGAACCCGCCGACATCGACCGCGGCGATGCCGGCCACAGCCCCCATGCCCAGCAAGGCACGCCTTGACAGCGCGTCGCTGACGGACCGGGAGGGCTTGGCGTCGCCGGTCGGGTCGTCCTGCTCGCCACCGCGATCACCGGGCTCCATGCCCACCGTCCTCGGCTGTTTGCGCAGGCCACGGGGCCCAAACCGGAAAAATATTCAGTCGAGCTAATTCACGCATGGGCGGGCGCCAGGCGCAACTTCTGCGGGGACCGTCGGACACACTCACAGGACGGTGCGGCGCGGCGAATCGTTCACTCGCTTTGAGAGTGGTCCGCCGAGTGACATACCATCGGGTAAACAACTTGCGGCTGCATCTGTGGCTAACTGCGCAGATCGACGGAGTGTGCCTCCTCCGACGGCAAGCGCCTTCCGTGGGGTTGAACAAGCAGCCCCCGGGCTTGGCAGCCTGATTGAGAGCTAAGGGTGTCCCGCCAAGGGACCGAATGTGAGTGATAGACCATGGGTGAATTAACCGGCGATCCAATCGATCCGACCGCTTTCTCAGTAGGAAAGCAGCAGGTCGATCAGGCGGTCGTGCTCAACGTCTCGGGCGAAGTGGACATGCTGAGCTCGCCCCACCTGGCCGAAGCGATCCAGACCGCGCTGGCGGCGAAGCCCGCCGCGCTGATCGTCGACCTGTCGAAGGTGGACTTCCTGGCGTCGGCCGGAATGACCGTCCTGGTCACGGCGCAGGCGGAGACCGAGCCGCCGACCCAGTTCGCGGTCGTCGCCAACGGCTCGGCCACCAGCCGGCCGATCAAACTGATGGGAATCGACAGCGTGCTCGCGCTCTACAGCTCGCTCGACGACGCGCTGAGCGGCATTACTGCTGGGTGAACCTTTCAGATGGGGGCACAGCTGGAAACGATGGGGCGCTCTGATCGTCAGCCGTACAACGTGTCGAACCTCGATGACCGGTCCCGCTTCGTGCGGCATCGTGTCGCCGCCGATGCGCGCGGCGCTGCCCGGGTCCGAGCCGACTTCGGGGTCTGGCTGAAGACACATTTCGCCCTCGGTGGCGACCGGTTCAGCGACGTCGTGCTGGCCGTGAACGAAGCGATCGCCAACGCCGCGGAATTCGCCTATTGCGACGCCACGCAGCGCGGGACGCTGGACGTCAGCGCGTCCTACGACCACCAGTCCGACACCCTGGCCGTCACGGTCGACGATCGCGGCCGTTGGCGACAGAAGGTGCCCGCACAGCGCCATCAGCAGCTCCGCGGGCGCGGTATCCCGCTGATGCGGGCACTCGCCGACGAGGTGGCGATCGACCGCACGCCGCACGGAACCCGCGTCGCGATGACGTGGACCGGCCTCACGCAACGGTCGTAGGCAGCGACTGCCACCCGTCGGCGATCCGCTTGATTCGCAACCGATTTCGTCATTTCGCGCCATCGATCCCGTAACATCTGCGCCGTGGAGCCGAGCCGTCGGTGGGGTGACGACCGCGCGATCCTCGACGACGAGGAGGCGCGCCGGCGCATCCTGGACGCCGCGGGCCGCTGCATCGTGCAACGCGGGAACACCCAGTTCCGGATGGGCGAGGTGGCCGACGAGGCGGGGGTGTCGCGGTCCACGGTGTACCGCTACTTCCCGGGCCGCGACGACGTGCTGCTGGGCCTGATCCTGGCGCGGGTCGACCGCGCGCTCGGTGAGCTGGTGCGCTCGCTGCCCGCCCCGGACGATCCGGTGCGCTCGGTGCCCGAGATGGTGCTGGCCCGCGTCGAGTCGGTGAACGGCGATCCGCTGAACGAGGCGCTGTTCGCCGCCGAGAGCACCGCCGTGGCGACGGCCCTCGAAAAGGGTTCGGAACCCATTGTCGACACGCTGTTGCGGCACTATCAGCCCCTGCTGGAGCGGTGGAAGTCGGCGGGCCGTCTGCACGCCGACCTTGATCCGAGGTCGGTGGTCCAGTGGCTGCATGCGACGACGTTGTTCCTCCTGGCGCCGTCCTGGCGATACCGCACGGCCGCGGACAAACGCGAGTTCGTGGACCAGTTCGTGGTGCGGGCCCTCGTGCCGGGAATCAGACAATAAAGGAGTATTGTCTGATGTCGGTGTTCTTCTGACTCCCCGACGCCCAGGCGGCTCGCCGCCCCGGTGGCACATCCCGAACCCAGGAATCGAGCGGACATGAGTAGTCCCGTGTCGCAGGTCTTTTCGGCCGCCGGCCTGGCCGCTCACCTGGGCCGCGGCGTGCGCCGGGTGGCCACCGACGCGGTGATCGGCGGCCGGTTGGGGCTGCCCCGCCGGGTGCGGAACATCGACGCGGCGGTGCTGTCCCGGGTGATGGGCACCACCGTCAGATCGGTCCGCGTCCTGGGCAGCGACGCCGGCACGTCGGCGCGGGCGCGGCTGGTGTTGACCGGAAAGGACGTCCCCAGCTCGGTGTTCGTCAAGCTCGCGGCGACGACCGCGGCCACCCGGTTGATGGGCGAGTTGGGCCGGCTCGGACACACGGAGGTCCGGTTCTACAACCAGCTCGCCCCACAAATCATCGGCGTCCCCTATGCCTACGGTGCGGCGTTCGATCCCTGGACGGGCCGCTACCTGTTGGTGCTCGAAGACCTCCCCGCCGAGTCGTGCGAGTTCCCCGACACCTTGCACCCGCTGTCCCTGGAGCAGGCCGGTCTCATCGTCGAGCTGCTGGCCGACCTGCACGCCACCTTCTGGGACCGACTGCCCCGCGGCGGGCGCGGCCCGCTGGGCTGGCTGTATACCCCCTCCGGCGACGTCACCTCCCTACTCACCGGCTCGCTGATGCACGCCTCGGTCAGGCGCCTTGCCGAACGCACCGAAATCCCTTTGGAGAACGGCCGATTCATCGCCGACAACTACCGTGCGGTCGCCGCCCTCATCGACACTCCCCCGCACACCGTCATGCATGGCGACGCCCACCCGGGCAACATGTACTTCCACGGCGGCAAGGCGGGTCTGCTGGACTGGCAGGCGGTGCGGCGCGGACACCCGGCCCGGGAACTGGCCTACACCCTGATCACCAGCCTCACGCCCGAAGATCGCCGGACGAACCAGCGGGAACTGCTCGACGATTACCGCCGCGCGCTCGCCGCGGCGGGCGGACCCGAACTCGACCGCGACGACCTGTGGCTGCGGTTCCGCCAGGCCGCGCTGTACGCCTACGTCGCTCCGCTGATCACCGCGGGAATGGGCGGCATGCAAGTCGAGGACATCGCCATGGAAGGGCTGCGCCGCGGCGTTGCGGCACTCGACGACCTGGAAACGGTCGCCGCCCTGAAGAGTTCGCTCTAAGGCCACCAAGTTTGCGCCGAACCTGTTGCATGGCCGCCGTAAGGGTTACGCTACTTCCCGTAGCGTAATGCTGACGCGTCCGGTGCGTCTTCGGCCCATGGCGGCAAGGAGAGTCTCGTGTTCGACCTGAAGATCATTGGCGGCACCGTCGTCGACGGCACCGGCGCAGAGCGCTATCGCGCCGACATCGGCATCAAGGACGGCAAGATCGTCGACGTGGTCCGCCGCGGGGACGGCGACCCTGACACCTGGGGCCTGCAGACGGCGCAGGCCGCCGAAACCATCGATGCCGCAGGGCGTGTGGTGGCCCCCGGCTTCGTCGACATCCACACCCACTACGACGGTCAGGTGAGCTGGGACAGCCTGCTCGAACCCTCGAGCGGTCACGGGGTCACCACCGTGGTCACCGGCAACTGCGGCGTCGGGTTCGCCCCGGTTCGTCCCGGAACGGAGCAGTGGCTGATCGAGTTGATGGAGGGTGTCGAGGACATTCCCGGCACCGCTCTTACCGAGGGCATCACCTGGGGCTGGGAGAGTTACCCCGAGTACCTCGACGCCATCGGCGAGCACAAGTTCGCGATCGACGTGGGCAGCCAGGTCGCCCACGGAGCCGTCCGCGCCTACGCGATGGGTGACCGCGGCGCCCGCAACGAGCCGGCCACCCCCGACGACATCGCCGCGATGGGCCGGCTGGTACGCGAGGCGATCGAGGCGGGCGCGCTGGGTTTCTCGACGTCGCGCACGATGGGCCACCGCGCGATGGACGGTGAACCCGTACCCGGCACCTTCGCCGCCGAGGAAGAGTTGTTCGGCCTCGGCCGCGCCATGGCGGCCGGCGGGCAGGCCGTGTTCGAGCTCGCCCCGCAGGGCGCCGCGGGCGAGGACATCGTCGCGCCCAAGAAGGAATTGGAGTGGATGCGACGACTGGGCGGCGAGATCGACCGGCCGGTGTCGTTCGCTCTGATCCAGGTCGACGCCGACCCGAAGCTGTGGCGCGAGATGCTCGACCTCTCGGCGGACGCGCACGCGGCGGGCGCTCGGCTATACCCCCAGATCGCCGCGCGCCC
Organism: Mycobacterium sp. E3247; assembly: GCF_001667785.1. Taxonomy (NCBI): domain Bacteria; kingdom Bacillati; phylum Actinomycetota; class Actinomycetes; order Mycobacteriales; family Mycobacteriaceae; genus Mycobacterium; species Mycobacterium sp. E3247. The sequence goes on from NZ_LZJG01000224.1 coordinate 6,527, forward strand.
GTTCGGCATGATGATCGGGTTCCAGGGCCACCACGGTTTCAGTCACCGGCCCACCTACCGCCGGTTCAAGGCCGAACTCGGCCGGGAGGAACTCGCGCAGCGCCTGGCCGACCCCGCGGTAAAAGCCGCGATCCTGTCCGAGGAGGACCTGCCCGCCGACCCCACCCTGTTGTTCGACGGCATGTTCGCCCTGGTCCAGCACTCGCTGCACCGCCTGTACGCGCTCGGCGATCCGCCCGACTACGAGCCCACCCCGGACCGCACCGTCGCGGCCATCGCCCAGGCCCGCGGCGAGGACCCGCTGTCCACCCTCTACGACCTCATGCTGGAGTCCGACGCCACCTCCATGCTGATGCTGCCGCTGTTCAACTACGCCGACGGCAACTGCGACGCGATCCGGGAGATGCTGCTGCACCCCGCCGGCGTGCTCGGGCTTTCCGACGGCGGCGCCCACTGCGGAATGATCTGCGACGCCTCGTATCCCACCTTCCTGCTGACGCACTGGGCGCGCGACCGGCGCCGCGGCGAGAAGCTTTCGCTGGAGTACGTGATCCGCAAGCAGTCCCGCGACACCGCACACCTTTTCGGTCTCACCGACCGCGGCACCATCGAGCCGGGCAAGAAGGCCGACCTCAACGTCATCGACCTGGACGCCCTGACGCTGCATCCCGCCGCGATGGCCTTCGACCTGCCCGCCGGCGGGAACCGGATCCTGCAGGGAGCCAGCGGCTATGCGGCCACCATCGTCAGCGGTACGGTCACCCGGCGCGACGACGTCGACACCGGGGCCCGCCCCGGGCGTCTGGTGCGCGGGGCACGTTAAGGCTCCGGGATGAACGCGCCCGCCGGCAACCCGACCCGCAGCCGCGACGAGGACGCGATCGGCACCCCGCCGGAGACCCCCGCGCTGGTGCCGGCGGAGCGGTATTACTCGCCGGCGTTCGCCGCGCTCGAGGTCGAGCGGATGTGGCCGAAGGTGTGGCAACTCGCGTGCATGGTCGACCACGTCGCCGCGCCGGGTGACTACTTCGAGTACCGGTGCGGACCGTACGGCGTGCTGATCGTCCGCGGCGACGACGGGGTGCTGCGCGCCTTCCAGAACGCCTGCCGCCACCGCGGCAACTCGGTGTGTGTGGGCTCGGGCTCGGAGCTGCGGGAACTCAAGTGCGGCTATCACGGGTGGACGTGGGACCTGGCCGGCGAGCTCAAGCGAGTGCCCGACCGAAAGGGGTTCGGGGCGCTCAAGCTGTCCGACTTCCCGCTGGTGGCGGCCCGGGTGGACACGTGGGAGGGGCTCGTCTTCGTCAATCTCGATCGCGACGCGGCGCCGCTGCTCGCCTACCTGGAGGCGGTGCCCGACGATATCGCCTGGTGCCGGCTGAGCGACTTCCGCTGCTACGCCACGCTGACCGTCGAGGTCGACGCGAATTGGAAGACGATCGCCGACGGCTTCAGCGAGACCTACCACATCCAGACGCTGCACCCGGAACTGCTGCGTTGTGTCGATGACATCCATGCGCCCCAACAGATCTGGGGGCACACCGGCAAATCCGACCAACCCTACGGTGTGCAGAGCCCACGCTTCGGCGGGGCGCTGAGCGACGAAGAGATTTGGGACGCCTACGTTTACACGCAGGGCGCTCTCATGGGCGCCGGCGAAGGCACCCCCTTCCCCGCGGACGAGCGACGGGACGGCCAGACGGTCCAGGATCTGATCGCCGCGCACACCCGGGCGTTCGCCGCCTCGCGCGGGGTGGACCTGGACTGGGCCGACACCGACCGCATCATCCGCCTGCACCAGTACAACGTCTTCCCGAACATGACGCTGCTGGCCAACGCCGACCACCTCACCGTCATGTGTTCGCGGCCCCGGCGCGATCCCGCCGCCACCCCCGATCAAGGCGAGCTGGTGATGTTCCTCATGACGCGGATGCCGCCGGGCGCCGCGCGCGCCAAGCCGACCGATGTGCGAATGAGCGCCGGTGAGGCCGAGCCGGGCGTGGTGCTCACCCAGGACATCCAGATACTCCCCGGCTTGCAGCGCGGCATGCATCAACCGGGTTTCACCCACTTGGTGCTGTCCAGCGAGGAGCGGCGGGTGATCAACATGCACCGCAACCTCGAGCGCTACCTCGACCTGCCCCCGTCCGAACACGTGCGCGGCGGCGCCGCCCCACCGCCGCCGACAGAATTCGTGTTAGACACGCCGTAATCGGTCCGATGCGATTTAGAATCCGTTTCGTGATGACCCCGTCAAACCCGTGGGGGGAAGACCGAGGGCGACTCGCGCATCAGCTACAGATGCGATATCAACCACTCGCGCGAAGACGCGCGCGGCGAATGTGCCAGAGCTTCGAGCGGGTCGGCGTCCGCACGGAGCCAGACCGCCTGCAGCAGATGCTGTCGGGGGCGCCCCTCGCGCCTCATGAAGCGATGGACGTCAAATTCGCGTTGATCGCGCTGCGGATCGACCGGGAGACGCGCGCCGCCCGGTACAAGCGGCTGAAGCGACAAGGAACCCGCTCGCTGATGTTCGCCGGCCTGGTCCTGGTGGTGTTGAACTTCCTGATGTGCATGGCGTACTTCTTGCTCAATCTCGCCGAGCAGGGCACGTCTCTGTGATCCGCTGAGACTCCGTCAGCGCGGGACGACGATGCCGTTGTCGTAGGCGTAGACGATTGCCGCCGCGCGGTCCCGCAGGTCGAGCTTTCCGAAGATCCGGCCGATGTGGCTCTTGACGGTGACGCCGGAAATGCAGAGCTCGTCGGCGATCTCGGCGTTGGAGAAACCCCGGCCCATCAACGTCAGCACATCGAGCTCGCGGGTCGTCAACTCGGCGATCGCGGTGCCGCGGGGTCCGGGCGCGGCTTTGCGATAGGTGGTCAACACCCGCGCGGTGACGGCCGGGTCGAGGTAGCTGTCGCCCCGGGCGACCGCCCGCACGGCTCGGATCAGTTCCTCGGCGGAGGAGTCCTTGAGCACGAAGCCGGCCGCCCCGGCGCGCAGCGCCTCGGACAGCAACTCGTCCTCGTTGAATGTGGTCAGCGCCAACACTGGCGGTGTCCCCCCGAGCCTGCGCGTCGCCTCGATGCCGTCGACCCGCCGCATGCGCAGATCCATCACGACGACGTCGGGCCGGTGGTCGGCCACCGCGGCGGGCACCTCGTCACCGTCGGAGCATTCCGCGACGATGACGAACCCGTCCTTGCGACGCAGGATCCGGCGCAGCCCCGACCGCACCAGGTCCTGGTCGTCGACGAGGAGGACGGTGATCTCGTGCGGCTCCGGGATATGTGGGATCACGCCTTGCACCACCACGGCCGCCAACCCACCTCGCCCTCGTGCAACGGTATGTCGGCACGCACCGACCATCCCTCGGGCGTCGGGCCGGCGTCGATGGCCCCGCCCAGCAGTTCGACGCGCTGGCGCATCCCGCGCAACCCGCGGCCCTCAGCAGACAGCGGGGCGGCGATCGCCACCGGCAATCGATTCTCGACCGTGAGGCTGGCCGAGACCGCCGAGACCTTCAGCGTCACGGTCGCTTTCGAGTCGGGCGCGTGTTTGGCGATGTTCGCCAGCGATTCCTGGGTGATGCGATACAGCGCCAGGCCCACGGCCGCCGACACGCGGTCGGTGGGTCCCTCGGCGCGCAGCGTGAGGTTCAGCCCGGCGCGCTGGAACTCCGCGACGAGCCCGGCGACGTCGTCGATACCGGGTTCGGGCGTCGTCTGCGCTGCTTTCGTCGGGGAGCCGTCCAGCAGCCCGACGGTCCGCCGGATGTCGGCCATCGCCTGCCGGCCCAGACGTTCGGCCTGTTGTCCGCCGCGTCGGTGGCCGCGCTGCTGCTCGCCGCGTCCGCACTGCACCGGCTGGACGCGGTGGGGCTGTACCTGGCTTTCGTCGGCGCGGGGTGGCTCCTCGGTTACGTGATGCGCACGCAACGGCTGTTGCTGGCCGAACAGATCGAGGCTCAGAAGTTGTTGGCCGAGCACGCGGCGGCCGACGAGCGGCGGCGCATCGCCCGGGAGGTGCACGACGTCATCGCCCACTCGCTGAGCATCACCCTGCTGCACGTGACCGGCGCGCGTCGAGGGCTGCAGCAGGACCGTGACGTCGATGACGCGGTCGACGCGCTGGAACAGGCCGA
>NZ_LZJG01000225.1:0-588 GCF_001667785.1 Mycobacterium sp. E3247
GGTGACCGGCCCCAGCTGCTCGCGCCGGGCATACCCGATCGTGTACAGCCCGGCCACGATTGCGACGGCTCCCGTGAGCGCCATGAAGAATCCGCCCAGCGGATCGAGGCTGAGCTCGACGCCCGACAACGGAAGCAACCACCCGATGCGGACGGCGCGCACCGGACCGAACATTCCCAGCGCGCCGGCCCACACCCCGCCGGCACCCAGCAGCGCGGTCAGCGCGCCCGCACAGACGGGCGCGGGGGCGTTGCGGCGCAACACGTCTGGGGCGGGCACCGCGCGGGTGGCCAACGCCGCGGTCATTTGCCGGTCACCGCCCGCAGGGCCGCGACGATCTCGCTCGGCGACGGCGGGCAGCCCGGGATTTCCATGTCCACCTGCACCAGCTCGCCGACCGCGCCCGCCACGCCATAGGCGCCGGCGAAGACCCCTCGGTTGATGGCGCAGTCCCCGCACGCGATCACCCGACGCGGCAACGGGGTGGCCTCGATCGTGGCCCGCAACGGGCCGGTGTATGACGCCGAGCGGTTCGGTGCCCGCCTGGTGGCGTCGCCGCGGCACGCGGATGCGCTGCTGGTGACCGGC
>NZ_LZJG01000226.1:0-5038 GCF_001667785.1 Mycobacterium sp. E3247
CCACCGAGGCCGCGTTGCACGCGGGAGTGCGGGTCCGGGACACGCTGGCCGCCGTCGAGGCGATCAGTGCGGCCGGTGGGCGCGCGGTCGTGATGACGTATTGGAATCCGGTGCTGCGGTACGGGGTCGACGCGTTCGCGCGGGATCTCGCGTCGGCCGGGGGACAGGGCCTGATCACCCCGGACCTCATCCCCGACGAAGCGGGGCCGTGGCTGGCGGCCGCCGAGGAGCATCGGCTGGATCGGATTTTCCTGGTGGCGCCGTCCTCGACACCGCAACGGCTGGCGATGACCGTCGAGGCGTCGCGGGGATTCGTCTACGCTGCTTCCACGATGGGGGTAACCGGAGCGCGGGACGCGGTGTCGCAGGCCGCACCCGAACTGGTGGCACGGGTGAAGGCCGTGTCGGACATACCGGTCGGCGTCGGCCTCGGCGTGCGGTCGCGAGAGCAGGCGGCGCAGATCGCCGACTACGCCGACGGGGTGATCGTCGGGTCCGCGCTGGTGTCGGCGCTTGGTGACGGTGGGTTGCCCGCGCTGCGCGCGCTCACCGAGGAGCTGGCCGCCGGTGTGCGGCAGAGGGCGTCCGGCCGATGACGATGTTGCCGAAGTATTTCCCGAGCCCGCACCAAGGTGTCTGGCACCTGGGGCCGCTGCCGATTCGCGCCTACGCGCTGTTCATCATCACCGGCATCGTGGTGGCCCTGCTGATCGGCGACCGGCGCTGGGAGGCCCGCGGCGGCCAGCGCGGGGTCATCTACGACATCGCCCTGTGGGTCGTGCCGTTCGGATTGGTGGGCGGCCGGCTGTATCACCTGGCCACCGACTGGCGGACCTATTGGGGGCCCGGTGGAGCGGGGCTCGGTGCGGCGGTGCGGATTTGGGACGGCGGCCTGGGCATCTGGGGCGCGGTGGCGCTCGGCGGTGTCGGCGCCTGGATCGGTTGCCGGCGGCACGGCATCCCGCTGCCGGCCTTCGCCGACGCGATTGCGCCGGGCATCATCCTGGCGCAGGCCATCGGCCGGCTCGGGAACTATTTCAACCAGGAGCTCTACGGCCGGGAAACCACGCTGCCGTGGGGCCTGGAGATCTTCTACCGCCGGGACCCCTCGGGGTACGTCGACCCCCATTCGTTGGACGGTGTCTCCACGGGCCAGGTGGCGCTGGTCGTGCAGCCGACGTTTCTCTACGAATTGATCTGGAACGTCTTGGTTTTCGCCTTCCTGCTCTACGCGGACCGGCGGTTCACGCTGGGCCACGGGCGGCTGTTCGCGCTGTATGTGGCCAGCTACTGCATCGGGCGCTTCGGTGTGGAGCTGCTGCGCGACGACACCGCCACCCACATCGCGGGTATCCGGATCAACTCGTTCACATCGACTTTCGTGTTCATCGGCGCGGTGGTGTACATCATGGTGGCGCCGAAGGGGCGGGAGGCACCCGAGAGCCTGCGCGGCACCGACCACACCGCCGCGGAATCCCCGGCGGAGGTGCCGGCGGACGAGTCACCGACCGTCGTCTCGGCCGAGGCAGCGACCGCGGCGGTCGCGGCGGGTGCCGGCGGTGACGACGATGAACCCGCCGAGCCGGCGGAAAACGGCGAGGCTGCCCACGTAGACGAGCCCGAGACGGTCAAAGCGGAGGCTGCCGAAGAGCCCGGAGAGGCCGAGGAGCCGGAAGCGCAAGAGCCCGAAGCGGACGAGGCCGAGGGCGCAGCCGAAGAGGGTCAGCTCGACGAACCAGAGGCGGAAGTCGAGGAAGAGCCCGACGCCGATGAGTCCGAGGGCGACAAACCGGAGGCCGAAGAGCCCGAACCCGAGGCGGGCGATGAATCCGAGCCAGAGGCGGCACAGGACTCGGCCGAACCGGCTTCGGCCGCCGAGCCGTACAAGTCACCACGCAGCCGCTGGAGGCTGCGAAGGAACCGGCCATCGAACAGCTAGTGGCCGGCTGCGTCTGGCATGCTGAGAATGTGACGCAACCGCATTCAGCTGGACAAGCGGTGGAACGGCGTCACGGCCCGCGCCGATACGCCGCCGCCGCCGGAACCGCGTTGGCGCTGGGCGGCGCGCTCGGCTACATCGGCCTGGTCGACCCGCACAACAGCAATTCGGTGTATCCGCTGTGCCCCTTCAAATGGCTCACCGGATGGAACTGCCCGTTCTGCGGTGGCCTGCGGATGACCAACGACCTGCTCCACGGCCACCTGGCCGCCGCCGTCAACGACAACGTTCTCCTGCTGTTCGGCATCCCGATGCTGGCCGGCTGGCTGCTGGTCCGCCGTGGTCGCGGCAAGCCGGCGCCGTCAACGGCGGCCTGGCTGACGATGGTGCTGGCTGTCATCGCGTGGACGGTGGTGCGTAACCTGCCCGGCTTCCCGCTGTTTCCGGCGATTCAGAGTGGTTAACGCGTCCGCCGCGCGAACGCCGTTCGGTCGGACCGGGCTGCTCTCACGCGACTATGCTGTGTCGGCGTGAGTAGACGCGGAAAGATCGTCTGCACCCTTGGCCCTGCGACGAATTCGGACGAGCTGATTCTGGCGCTGGTCGAGGCCGGAATGGACGTCGCCCGGTTGAACTTCAGTCACGGCGACTACTCCGACCACAAGGCCGCCTACGAGCGTGTGCGGGCCGCCTCCGACACCACGGGCCGCGCGGTTGGGGTGCTCGCCGACCTGCAGGGCCCGAAGATCCGGCTGGGGCGGTTCGCGACCGGGTCCACGTACTGGGCCGACGGCGAAACCGTGTGCATCACCGTCGCGGACTGCGAAGGCACCCACGACCGCGTGTCGACCACTTACAAGAAGCTGGCCGCGGACGCGACGGTCGGGGATCGGGTGCTGGTCGACGATGGCAAGGTCGGCCTGGTCGTCGAGCGCATCGAGGGCGACGACGTCATCTGCACCGTGGAAGAGGGCGGCCCTGTCAGCAACAACAAGGGCATCTCGCTGCCCGGCATGAACGTGTCCGCACCGGCCTTGTCCGAGAAGGACATCGAGGACCTGACGTTCGCGCTGGATCTCGGCGTCGACCTGGTGGCGTTGTCGTTCGTGCGCTCGCCGTCCGACGTCGAGTTGGTGCACGAGGTGATGGACCGGATCGGGCGGCGGGTGCCGGTGATCGCCAAACTGGAAAAGCCGGAAGCCGTCGACAATCTGGAAGCGATCGTGCTGGCCTTCGACGCCGTCATGGTGGCCCGCGGCGACCTCGGCGTCGAGTTGCCGCTCGAAGAGGTGCCGCTGGTGCAGAAGCGCGCCATCCAGATGGCCCGGGAGAACGCCAAACCCGTCATCGTGGCGACGCAGATGCTCGACTCCATGATCGAGAACTCGCGGCCCACGCGGGCCGAGGCCTCCGACGTCGCCAACGCGGTGCTCGACGGCGCCGACGCGGTGATGTTGTCGGGCGAGACGTCGGTGGGGAAGTATCCGCTGGCTGCCGTCCGGACCATGGCCCGGATCATCTGTGCCGTCGAGGACAATTCGACCGCCGCTCCGCCGCTGACGCACGTGCCACGCACCAAGCGCGGGGTGATCTCGTACGCCGCCCGCGACATCGGCGAGCGGCTCGACGCCAAGGCGCTGGTCGCCTTCACCCAGTCCGGCGACACCGTCAAGCGGCTGGCGCGACTGCACACCCCGCTGCCGCTGCTGGCCTTCACCGCGTGGCCCGAGGTGCGCAGCCAACTCGCCATGACCTGGGGCACCGAGACGTTCATCGTCCCGATGATGACCTCGACCGACGGCATGATCCGCCAGGTCGACAAGTCGCTGCTCGACCTCGGCCGCTACAAGCGCGGTGACCTGGTGGTCATCGTCGCCGGTGCGCCACCTGGCACAGTGGGTTCGACCAACCTGATCCATGTGCACCGGATCGGGGAGGACGACGTTTAGCGCAACGACCCATGGGACCCCGGTAGGAGACGCCGCCATCAGCACCAATTCGGATTTCGAGGAACTGCTGGCGACGCTCGACCTCAACCGCGTCACCGACGAGCGTTTTGTCGGGTCTCATCCCAGCAAGAACCCCATGCGGACCTTCGGCGGCCAGCTCATGGCCCAGTCGTTCGTCGCGAGCAGCCGCACGCTGGTCCGCGACGACCTGCCGCCCAGCGCGCTATCCGTGCACTTCGTCAACGGCGGCGACACCGCCAAGGACATCGAGTTCCACGTCACCAAGCTGCGTGACGAGCGGCGCTTCGCCAATCGGCGCGTCGACGCCGTGCAGGACGGCGTGCTGTTGTCCTCGGCGATGGTCTCCTACATGTCCGGCGGCCGCGGCCTCGAACACGCCGTCGACCCGCCGCAGGTGGGTGAGCCCGAAACGCAGCCGCCGATCGGCGAGCTGCTCCGCGGTTACGAGGAGACCGTCCCGCACTTCGTCAACGCTCTGCAGCCGATCGAATGGCGCTACACCAACGACCCGGCCTGGGTGATGCGCGAGAAGGGCGACCGGCTGCCCTACAACCGGGTCTGGATGAAGGCCGGCGGCACCATGCCGGACGACCCGGTCCTGCACACCGCGACCATGGTGTACTCCTCGGACACCACGGTGCTGGACTCGGTGATCACCACCCACGGCCTGTCGTGGGGGTTCGACCGCATCTTCGCCGCCTCCGCCAACCATTCCGTGTGGTTTCACCGGCAGGTCAACTTCGACGACTGGGTGCTGTATTCGACGTCGTCGCCCGTGGCCGCGGAGTCGCGCGGGCTCGGCACCGGCCACTTCTTCGACCGCTCCGGGCAGGTCCTCGCCACGGTGGTCCAAGAAGGGGTGCTGAAATACTTTCCGCCCGCCCGCCGATAGACCGGGCGGGATACCCGCAGGACGTCGCCGCGGATTCGGCCCAGATGGGGCCAGATCGGGCGTAAGTTCGTGGCAGCCGGGTACTCGGTGCAGAGGCGGCGATCAGCCGCCCAGCTGGAATGTCAGCGCATCGGGAGGTGGTTGTGAGCGGGCCCTTGGTCGAGGTCTCAGCGAAGCCCCGCGCGCGCGAGCGCGTCGTCGTCTCGGTCGATTCGCGGGCAGCCCGGTTGATCGGTG